>CAZADC010000369.1:0-3994 GCA_964483755.1 uncultured Planctomycetaceae bacterium
CGCCCGAAGTGTACCATGCCTGTCAAGCCGACTTTTTCAACGGGCTGCTAGCTGCCTGATGAGTGGCCTGCGGCTTTGTCCTTGCCGGATGCACGGCTCTCCGCTAGCATTCAAGCAGATGCACCACGTCTCGCCGCGGCTCGACAGAAGAAGGAGAAACAATCATGTCCCGAAAGCAGCTGGCCATCGGCTTCTTCGCGTGCATCCTGGCAGGAGCCTTTGCTGAGCAGAGTGATCCACCAAACCCAACACGAGTAGTCCTCGAACGTATCAGCAAGGAATTCTCCGAGGCAAAAGAGACCGCCGATCAAGATTTTCGCAAGAGAGTAGAGCCAATTATCGAGCGATACGAAAAGATCCGGGCGGCACGAGTCAAACGAGCAGGCGACGATGCCATCCGAGATATTGAGAAAGTCATCGAATCAGCAGAGAAAAATGATGATCTTGTCGGTGCAGAAATGGCTCGACAAGAACTTGATAGAGTCAAGGATATGATGAACGAAGAGCCAACTATGGCTCCTGATTTGTCTTCTCTCTTGACGGAATTCAATGGACATCGTTATCTGGCTGTTCTTGCCCCCGTTACTTGGAAGAAAGCTCATAGCTTATGCGAAGAAATGGGAGGACATTTAGCATACGTTGAGACTCACGAAGAATTACTCTTCATCGAGACCTTGACATTAGGAACCCCAGTACTGGTTGGGGCCACAGATGCTCATAAGGAAGGCGACTGGCGGTGGTTGAACAAGGAGCCAGTGGAAAAGGCTTTGTGGGACAGAGATAGGCCGCGTAACGAAAGAGAGCGAGATTATGCCTGGGCGGCCCAAGGCAAGCTGCATGATGTGCCAAACGATGATAGAGGAATAAGAGCTTTCATTTGCGAATGGGAGTAAAGCCCTGCCAGATGTTGAAGATGAATTATAGAGACGCAGAGGGGCCGAAATTGGCTTCGACTGGCTATCAGCAAGAGTCTGGCGATGAACATCAAGGATAGAACAGCCATCGTGACGGGGGCAGGCAGCGGCATCGGCCGAGCCATCGCACTGGAGCTAGCCGGGGCAGGGGCTCGGGTCGCCTGTGTCGGAAGGCGACAGGTGCGGCTGGAGGAAACGGTCCAGCAGATTGAAGTCGCCGGCGGGGCGGGATTCGTCGCTCCTGCGGACGTTACAGACCGGCAGCAGGTGGAGAGCATGGTCGCGTCCGTCAGCGAGCAGATGGGCCCACCGGCGGTACTGTTCAACAACGCCGGCAGCTTCAATACCATCGGTGGCCTCTGGGAGGTCGATGCCGACAGCTGGTGGCATGACGTAACCGTCAATCTCCGTGGCCCCATGTTGTGCAGTCGAGCCGTCCTTCCCGCCATGATGGAGGCGGGGGAAGGTCTCATCATCAACATGAACGGCGGCGGTTCCACACAGCCCATGGCGGGCGGCAGCGGCGTGACGCTGGCCTGTGGGACCGGCGCGTCGGCCGTCTGCGTTGCCGGCGTGCTGACCGGGCGGTCCGCCCGCGCGATCCTCGCCCATCTGCCCGGCGGCGACCTGCGGCTCGAATGGCGCGAAGCGGACGGCAGCGTCTGCATGACCGGACCGGCGACGGAGGTTTTCACCGGCGAATGGCCGGGGTGACGCCGGCGACGTCTCGCCACCGTCGTGGGGTTCCCCGTCGCCGAAGCGGCTCGTCACGCTGCCGCTGGACGGCCAGGCGTGTCAGGCACTGCACAGATTTCCGGCCCGGCGGATTCCACTTCCCTCATGGCTTGTGCCGAGGCAAGGAGGCCCGCAGGGCGTCCCCCCGACTTCAGCCGTGGCGCCCCGACGGATAGGCCGGGCGCTACGGCCTGCCGCGACGGGTGTCTGTCGCCGGGTGCCACGGCCTGCCGCGACGGGTGTCTGTCGCGGTTGACCGTGCCGCAACACCCTCCTCCCAAGCGGCCGCAGCACCCATTACCAGCCCCTTCCGGCAACGCCGCGGGCCTGCGGGACCCGTCACGCGCGGAATCGTTCGACGCCCAGGCCCGTCGCCGTCAAGGCCGTCGACGTCAAGCCCGTCAGGGCTGATCGGCAATAGCCCAGGGCGACGGGAGGCGAGCCCTGGGATGCCGGCCGCACGAATCCATAAGCTCCGCAGGAGCGGTCGTAACGTCCATGCCTCGCCCGCACCTTGCCGGGGCTGACAACGCCCGCCCCGTGGGCCCGACGCCGACGCCCCGGGCCGTCCACCGTCGGCGCCACCGGTGCCTTCCCGACGCGGACGTCCCGCGGAATCCCGCTCGCCTCCACGGCGGTCGATGGCTATATTGCGTCCGCTTCCGGGCGGCTCGGGTCGCTCGGGACACGGCGAATCCTTACCGGGCCGACACCATGCACGAGATCGACGGACTGCACTTCGCCCATCCGCCGGCGGTCATCCTGGACCCGCGCGGCGCGTGGGACTACGCCCGCGAGCCGATCCTCCGGCCGATGCCGGACGGCTCGCTCGTGTGCCTGCATTACAGCGGCGGGCCCGACGAGCCGCACGACGACAACCTGGTGCTGATTACCCGCTCGGCCGACGGTGGCGAAAGCTGGTCGCCGCCGGAGGTGCTGTTCGAACATCCGACCCGGGCCGCCTGGGCGACGGAGCTGTTCACCGGGGGGCCGCGCCCCTGCGCGTTCGTTCACACGTTTGACGCGGCCTCGGGGTACGCGGAGATCCAGGCGTTCCGCTCGTTCACCAATGACGGCGGGCGCACGTGGTCCGAGCCGACCACCGTGCCCGGCGGCGCGGCCAACGTGTCGGTCCGCCAGGGAGTCGTGCTGTCGGACGGGGCGTGGGTGTTCCCCGTCTACTGGATCGAGCAGTGGGGCCAGTGGGCCTGGCGGAAGGAGGGCAAGGCGTCGCCGGGCGTGCGGCACACCTGGCGGGCCGCCTGCGGCGTGATCCGCAGCGACGACGGCGGCGAGAGCTTCTCGCTGCACGGCTACCTGCGGCACGGGCGCCATTCGCTCTGGGAGCCGAACGTCGTGGAGACGGCGCCCGGCGAACTGCTGATGCTCATGCGGGCCGAGGGAGCCAACCGCCTGTTCGCCGCCCGCAGCGCCGACGGCGGGCGGGCGTGGACGCCCGCCAGGCCGACCGACATCCCCTCGGCCGACTCGAAGGTGACGCTCCTGAAGGTCGGCGACGCGATCGTCCTGCTGCACAACCCGGCCGAGCGGATCGGCTGGCACGAGCGGACGAGCCTCGAGCTGTGGGTCAGTCGTGACGGCGGGCGGACCTGGCCGGTGCGGAACGCTATCGTGCGGGCGGACCGGCCGCAGGTGGCGTGCTACCCGCACGCGTTCGTCGACGCCCGGCGGCGCACCGTCTGCGTCGCCGTCGACACCGGCTGCGTCCACTACCTCCTGCGCGTGGGATTCGACGAGTTCGTGTAGCCCCGCCGGTCGGTTCGCCTTCTTCCCCACATGCCGGGCGCCACCTGTCAAGAGCCGGGTACCACGCTTGGGCCGGGTGCCACGGCCTGCCGCGACGGGTGTCTGTCGCGGTTGGCCGTGCCGCAACACCCTCCCAAGCAAGCGGCCGCAGCACCCATTAACGAGCCCTTCCGGCAATGCTACGAGGAAGCGGGGCCAGTAGAAAAGTCGTCAGGAACCTATTCTGCCTCTTCCGACCTCTGCCTCTGCACTATCCACGCTTCCATTCCACTCGACCGGACAGGAAATGCGAGAAAAGGTTCCTGACCCCTTTTCTTCTTCGGCGCTCCCGCAGAACAGACAACTGGTTGACGGCTGGTCGATCTCCGAATTCACAAGTCATCCGCTTTCGCATGGGTCGGTTCGTAAATCCAGTCGCCTCCCCGGCGAGTTCGAACCGAGCGACTCAGCCAGCAATTGTAAACCCCGCCTGCGCAAGAAGAAAGCCTTCCGTTTTCGGCGGAAGGCTTCCAGTCCAGTCAAGTCGGAGCGACTGGATTTGAACCAGCGACCTCTGCGTCCCGAACGCAGCGCTCTAT
>CAZADC010000370.1:0-3992 GCA_964483755.1 uncultured Planctomycetaceae bacterium
GGTCGGTCCGCCAGTCGATCCCCGCCCGGCGGCAGTACGCCTCCACGCGGTCGCGCGTGAGCTCCAGCATCGGGCGGATCAATACGACGGCCGATTCGCCCAGGCGCCGGCGGATCGGCATTCCCGCCAGCCCGCGGAGATGCGTGCCGCGGGCCATGCGGTAGAGCACGGTCTCCACGTTGTCGTCGGCGTGATGGGCGACGGCGACGAACCCGGCCTCGTTCGCCTCGGCCGCGCGGCGGAGAAACTCGTACCGGCAGCGTCGCGCCGCCTGCTCGAAGCTTTCGCCCGTCCGCTCCGCGACGGCGGGCACGTCCGTCCGCTCCGTGACGCAGTGCACCCCCAGACGCCCGGCCAGTTCGACCACAAATCCCTCGTCCGCATCGGCCTCCGCGCGCAAGGCGTGGTTCAGGTGGGCGGCGATCACGCGATACCCGCGTCCCGGCCGGGACGCGAGCTCGACCAGCGCCGTCAGCAGGGCGGCGCTGTCGGCTCCGCCGGAGACGCCCACGATCACGCCCGCGCCCGCCGGCAGGAGGTGACCGGCGTCGATGAACTCGGCGATCTCCTCGACGATCGCTCTGTCTTCGTCGGCATTCGGGTTGGGGGCGTGATCCGGCATCGCGGGTCGCTGCGTCGAACTCGTTGGACGGCGGTGTGTTGTGGATTGGGCGCGTGACGATATACTACCAGCTTCGATCCCGGAAACTACCACGGGCTGCGCGACGGCGCGAGCGCCCGGTCATCTCCGGCGGGAGACACCGCGGATGCGACCCACCCCGACCGCTCGACATCTACTGGCCGTGCTGATCTTTGCGGGCGTTGCGGCCGTGACGGCGTACGTCGCGCAGGTCGACCCGTACATCGACGATTCGCAGGTCGACGTCGCCGCCGCCGCCCTGAAGCGCCACGACCCTTCCCTGTTCACCGGCGACGGCGTCTACGGCACGGAGCTCTGGCGCTTCCACACGCCGGCGCTGCAGGGGCTGCTGGAGCTGAGCCTGGTGCCGACCGGCTATCAGGACCCGACGCTGCCGTTCCGCCTGCTCGCGCCGCTGGCGCTGATGATCTACCTGTGCGGGATGTACGCACTGCTGTACCGCCAGTCACGGAGCTGGTCGGTATCCGCCTTCGTCGCCGTGCTCAGCGCGATGGTGATCGAAACGCCCGGCGGGCTGTTCTGGGGCATCGGTTCGATTGCCTCGGCGACGCCCGGCGGGCTGGTGCTGAGCCTGACGCCGCTGATCGTACTCAGCTACCTTCGATACGCCCATCACTGGCGGGTCGTGCTGGTCTTCGCCTTCGTCGGGCTCTGCGGAAACATCGACCTCGCCACCGCGGGCAACATGGCGCTGGTTCTCGTGCTCGTGCACCTCTGCCGGTGGCGGTCGTGGCGGGCCGCCGCGACCGGCGCGTGCGGGATCCTCGCCGCTCTTGCCGCCGCTGCGCCGTACGTGCTCTACAGCCTCGGCGTGCGGGCGACGCTGCTGCAGGAGGCGGGCGGTTCGGCATCGATGTCCGCAGCGGCGGACGCCCTGCGCCTGGTCGGGCGGGACCTCCTGTATCCTCACGTCCTGGAGGAGATGCCGAACTGGCTGGCGTTCTGCGCGGCGCTGGGCGTTCCCGCCGCCGTGGTGTTGACCCGGGCGCGCCGGTTCCGGGGGCGCGATATCCGCCTGTGGGTATGGTTTCTCGTTGCCGCGGCGCTGGTCGGGCTGGGTTTCCACGCCGCCAGCCAGCTGTACGGAACCCTTCGGGGGCAGGCGCCGCCGGTGCTGGCCTTCATCGGCGCCCTGCGCCTGGCGATGCTCCCGCTGTACGTTCTGTTCGCCCAGACGCTGACGAACCTCTTTCGCATGGTCCGCGGGCACCGCGTGTGGGTCCGCTGGGCCTGCGTCGCACTGGCGGCGGTGTGGATCGCGCCCTCGGACAACTTCCGCGTGCTGCGGCACCGCATCTACTTCCTGGCGACGAGTTTCATGGCCGCAGAGGACACGCCCCTGCGGGTCCGCGAGCTTCGCGCCCAGGCGAATCGCCGTGACGAGCTGCGGCGGATCGCCGCCTGGGTCCGCCGGGACGCCGACGCGCCCGTCCGCAGCCTGTTCGTGTTCGACGATCCCGCGTTCCGCATGCTTTCGCGCCGGGGCCTCTACGCATCGCCGTCGGACACGCTGTTTTACTACTACGCCGCTCCCGGCCGCCTCGACGACTGGGCTCGGCGCGTCCGCCGCCAGGACCGCCTGCTGCACGCCCGGTCGGGCGCGAAGGTGCCCCTGCCCGAGCTGCGCGCCTACGCCGAGGACCGCTCCGAAGAGTCGCGCTACGCCGACGTCCGCCGGTGGTTCGCCGTGCTGCGCGTCGAGGACGCCCCGCCCGGCGAGCAGGCAGATCCGGTCTCCGGCGACTGGGGCGAGCACTATCGCGTGTATCGCCTCTGGCCGTGGGCGCCTACAATGCCGCTGGACCGGACGCCCACGCGCCCGGCTGCCACTCGTTCCACGACACAACGAAAGGAAAACCCATGAGCAGGACGACACTGACGGTGCTGGTGGTCGCAGCCCTGGCGACGGCCGGAGGATGCTCGACGGCGATCAAGGAGGGAGTCGGCGTCGCGACCGGCGCCAAGGGCGTTTACGCCCCCGTCCGTCCGGTCGCCGCGGGCAACGCCCGCCCGCTTGGCGAGTATGGCACGTTCAAGCTGGGCACCTTCTCGGACGACTTCGGAGGGAAGGTCCCTGCGTCATTGGACGGGCACTTCCGAACCGCGTTCGCCGAACAGCTCGCCGATTCCCGCCTTGCCGAATCCGATGGAACCGAGACGCTGCTGATCCGCGGGCAGTATCTTCATTACGAGGACTCCAGCACGCTGGGGTTCGCAATCGGCCCGCTGGAGCAGGTGATTGCGCGCGTCGAGCTGGTCGACGAAGGCACCGGACGGGTCCTGGGCGTTGCCAACGTGGTGGGTCGAACGACCAATCGAGTGAACGTCGGCGTCGAGAAGAAGGGCCAGGGGCTCGCCAAGGGCCTCATCGAGTGGCTGAAGCAGCTTTACCCCGAAGACGACTGACCGCCGCCGGACGGTACGGAGCAGACCGTCACCAGGCCGCGACGCTGTGGAAGCTCCGCCGCGTCCGTGCGTATGCGGCTGCGCGGGTCTTTGGCCTGTAAGATAAGTTTTTTCAGGGTGTTGTGATGCCGCGGCCCGCAGGGGGGCGTTTCGCTTCAAGTGTGGACGACGGACGGGACGATACCTGTTCATGGGCGCAATCGTAACGGGTGCGCCGGAGAAAGGATTCTCGAACAGGAGCGTGACCGTGTGTCCGTTCGTGGAAAAGCCCGACCCGCGCTGCGCCGCGGGGCTCACGCTGCATAACATCATGCGTGCGCTCACTCTGTGTGCGGACCGCTACGCCTCCTGCCCCGTCTATCAGGAACGGATCGCCCATGTCCGGCCTTACGAGCCCCAGCCCGGCCGACTCGCCGCCTCCTGAGGTGGCGCTGCACCTGCGGGGCTTCCTGGACTACCTGCAGGCCGAGTGCGGGTTGTCGGCGAACACGCGCAAGGCCTACCGGCGGGACCTCGATCGATTCCTTCGCCACCTGGCCGGGACCGACCGGCTCGCCCTCGCCGCCCTGGCCGCCTCGGACGTGGAGGCGTTCCTGCGGGCTGATCGCGGGGAGGGGCGCAGCCCGGCGACGGTCGCCCGCGCCCTGGCGGCCGTGCGGATGTTCTGCCGCTATCTGGTGCTCCAGAACGTCCTCAAGCGCGACGTCAGCGCAGCCGTCGAGGCGCCGAAGAAGTGGAACCGCCTGCCGACGGTCCTGGATGATCAGGCCGTGCGCGCGCTGCTGTCCGCGCCCGACGACGAGCAGGACGCCCGCCCGCTTCGCGACCGCGCGATCCTGACGCTGCTCTACGCCACGGGCATCCGCGCGTCGGAGGCCGCCGGGCTCAAGGCGGACAGGCGCGGGCGGATCGAGGTCGACGAGCA
>CAZADC010000371.1:0-3968 GCA_964483755.1 uncultured Planctomycetaceae bacterium
CGTGCGGATGCAGGCTGAGGTAGTTCTCCTCCCGCCAGCGGACTTCCGTTCCGTCGTCGAGCAGGCGCATGGACTCGAAGCGCATCCCCTCGATCCGCGGGAAGCAGATCATCGACTCGCTCGGCCAGTCGACCACGTGCATGTAGATCGTGTCGCCCTTGCGGGTGCAGAAGGTCTTCCAGCGGAAGTGGTCCATGCTGTTCACTCCCGCCGGGCGGGCGCCGTAGATGCTCTCGCCGTTGCGGTCCAGCCATTCGCCGACGGCCTCGAACATCTGCGGATACCACGGACGGGGCAGCTCGCCGCGGGCGTTCGGGCCGACGTTCAGCAGCAGATTGCCGCCCTTGGAGACGATCTCCACCAGGCTCTCCAGCACGGCCGCCGGGCCGCGGTAGGCGAGGTCGTCGTGCACGTATCCCCAGTTCTTGTTGTAGCACATGCACGCCTCCCAGCGGATCGGCTCGCCCTGTTCGTCGGTGAGCCCCTCGTCGGGAATGCGGTTCTCCGGCGTGCGCAGGTCCGCGGACGGCATGTCCGCGTCCGAGGCGACGAGGCGGTCGTTGATCAGCACGTCCGGCTGGAGCGCGCGGATGCGCTCCATCAGCCCGGCGCCGCGGTAGGCGGCGCCCGGCGCGCGGCGGACGTCGAACCAGAAGACGTCCACCTTGCCGTAGTCGCTGAGAAGCTGCTCGACCTGCTCGTGCATGTACTGCACGCCCTCGTCGCTCGGCGTCCAGCCGTTGACGAGCCTGCCGTCGTCGCCGATGCCGCCGTCCAGCCCGGGATGCCAGATGTCCCAGACCGAGTAGTAGATGCCGAACCCGATCCCTCCGCGCCGGCACGCCTCGCCTACCTCGGCGATGACGTCGCGCCCGAACGGCGTGTTGGTGACCTTCCAGTCGGTGTTCCGCGCGTCGAACATGCAGAACCCGTCGTGGTGCTTCGACGTGATGACCAGGTACCTCATGCCGGCCGACTTCGCCTGGGCGACCCACTCGTCGGCGTCGAAGCGGTCGGGGTTGAACCGCCGCTGGTAGTCGCGGTAGGTCTCGCGCGGAATCCGCTCGCGGTAGATCGCCCACTCGCCGCGGGCCCGCACCGCGTAGACGCCCCAGTGAATGAACATCCCGAACTTCGCCTCGTCGAACCACGCAGCGTCGGTCATCGTCTCGCTCTCCAGGAAGTCGTCGAATCCGCCGCGAGTGTATCGCGGTCGCGCCGGAGTGCAACGCGGAGCGGCGGATCGGCCGCCGATCGTGTATGCTGCCCGCCGACAGAGAGCACCCGGAGCCACGAGGACAAGGAGCCGCCATGCCCGCCGATCGCCCCAACGTGCTGTTCATCCCCGTCGACGACCTGCGCCCGCAGCTTGGCTGCTACGGGCAGGACTGGGTCGCCTCGCCCAACATCGACTCCCTCGCCGCCGACGGGCTGCTGTTCGAGCGGGCCTACTGCCAGCAGGCGATCTGCGCGCCGTCGCGGGCGTCGGTGCTCACCGGCTGCCGCCCGGACACGACCGGCATCTACGACCTCCGCACGCCGGTCCGCAGCGTCATGCCCGACGTGGCCACCCTCCCCCAGCACTTCCGCCGGAACGGCTACGAGACGATCTCCGTCGGAAAGGTCTACCATCACCGCGACGACGACCTGGAGGGCTGGTCCGCCCCGCCGGTGTTCATCACCGGCGACTGGAAGGGTCGCGGATACCTCACCGACGAGGCCATCGAGGCCGTCAACGCCTACAACGCCGCCGCCGAGCGGGAAGGACTCTCGCGCCGCGGGCTCGGCCCGGCGACCGAGTGCGCCGACGTGGACGACGAGGCCTACCAGGACGGCGCGAACGCCGCCGCGGCCGTCGAGCAGATGCGGCGCCTCGCGGCCGGGGACGCGCCGTGGTTCCTGGCGGCGGGGTTCATCAAGCCCCACCTGCCGTTCAACGCGCCGGCGCGATACTGGGACCTCTACGAGCGCGAGCGCCTGCCGCTGGCGGCCAACCCGTTCGCCCCGGAAGGCGCGACGGACTATTCGCTGACGAACTTCGGCGAGCTCCGCGGGTACACGGACATGCCCGCAGACGGTCCGGTGGGCGAGGCCGACGCCCGCCGCCTGATCCACGGATACTGCGCATGCGTGAGCTACACCGACGCGATGGTCGGGCGCCTGCTGGACGAGCTCGATCGCCTCGGGCAGCGCGACGAGACGATCGTGATCCTCTGGGGCGACCACGGCTGGAAGCTCGGCGAGCACGCGAGCTGGTGCAAGCACACGAACTTCGAGATCGACGCGCAGGCGCCGATGATCCTCTCGACGCCGGCCACGCGCGGGCGGGGGCTGCGGACGTCCGCCCTCGTCGAGTTCGTGGACATGTACCCGACGCTGGCGGACCTGTGCGGGCTGGAGCTTCCCGACCACCTCGAGGGGACCAGCATGGGCCCGCTGCTGGACGATCCGGACCGGGCCTGGAAGCCGGCCGCGTTCAACCAGTACCCGCGCGGCGAGGTGATGGGCTACGCCCTGCGGACCGACCGGTACCGCTACGTGGAATGGCAGCGGCGCAGCGACGGCGAGACGCTCGCCAGCGAGCTGTACGACCACGAGACCGACCCGATGGAGAACGTCAACTGCGCCGCCCACCCCGACCGGGCGGATACGATCCGGGAGCTGTCGGAGATGCTCGCCGCCGGCTGGCGCGCCGCCCTGCCGGAGGTATGACCGCGCCGCCACGCGGCGAGCCGCAAGCGCAGCCGCGCCGACCCGCGCACAGACGGAGAGAACCATGATCCTCGAACGAACCGTCAAGCCCACGCTGACTCCCTTCGGGCTGAACGCCGGCGACACGCTGCGCCTGACGCTCTCGGACGGAACGCACTGGGAGATGACGCTTCGGGAGACCGCGGCGGAGACCCTGGCAACGGACTACGCCGCGTACGACTACCGCGACGACGGACACGAATCCGGAGACATCTCGGCCTACGGTTTCTCCTGTGTGGTATCCGTCAACGGTCGGGATGCCGAGCTGCGCCGGGAGGTCGGCACGCAGGCCTCCTTCTACGAGCCGTGGGTGCTCGACGGCGTGAGGATATGGTTCGACGCCGCGGCGTGCGCGTTTCGCCGCGCCGGCGGCTTCATGTTCGAGAAGGACATCCGCGCCGGGTGCGTATGCCAACCGACGCAGGACGCCCGTTTCGCCGTTCAGGAGGAGACGCTCGCAATCTGTCCCGAACCCGTGCTGCCGTGGTATCCGGGAGCGGACGCGCAACCGGACATCCGCAAGTGCTACAACGGCGAGGACTGCTGGATGGGCCCGTACGGGGGCGCCGCCGCCCACTGCGGACTGGACGTGAACATGCCGGCCGGGACCATGCTGTCGGCGCCGATCAATCTCGACGACCACCACCTTTACAGGACCGTCGCCGCGGGGTTCGGCAACAACTCCTGGCGCGGCGTGCGACGCTGGCATGACGGGTCCGAGTGGCGTGTGCAGACCGCGCACCTCATCGAGATGGTGGAGTCGGAGCGGGCGCCCCTGAAGGCCGGTACGCCCTACGCCACGGGGGCGGGCACCTCCGTGGGTGCGCACACGCACACGCACTTCAGCTTCGCGGTCACCGAGCAGGGCGGCGAGTACCGGCTTGACCCCTGGATCCTCCTCAGCGCCGGGTGTCCCGCCAAGACCGACTGAGCACTGCGAACCGACCGCCGCGGCGCATTCGAAGTGACCAACCGACCCGGTCCGATTGGCCGGGTTGACAGGGCGCGTGGCTTGCAGTGCACCCGCGCGCACGGGCGCTCAACCGGCGTCCAACGCTGCGCCGCTCTGGGTCACCTCGTCGATCAAGGCCGTCGTGCAGCAGCCCGGCGGGGCGGCGAACCGAAGCTCCAGAAACTCGCCATGCTCGTCGCGCCCGGCAGCGCGGGAGCCCCGCAAGGGGCGATCGTGACGTCTCGACAGTTCCGCCCGTCCCGCG
>CAZADC010000372.1:0-3965 GCA_964483755.1 uncultured Planctomycetaceae bacterium
CGCCGCGGCCGTGCCGGGACGCGGGGAATACTTGAACACGAAACAGTTCTTGTATTCGCTTCGGCGGATGAGCTCGGCGCTGGCGTGGTGGTCCTCCTCCCTCTCTCCGGGAAAGCCCACGATGAAGTCGCCGGCGAGTGCGACGTCAGGCACGATCTGGCGGGCGCGATCGACCAGGTGGTCGTATTCGCCGCGCGTGTAGCGGCGGTTCATCGCCCGGAGCATGCGGTCCGAGCCGCTCTGGGCGGGGCAGTGAATGTAGGGGCACAGGTTCGGCAGGTCGCGGACCGCTTCCAGCACGTCGTCGCCGAAGTCCACGGGGTAGCTCGTGACGAACCGCAGGCGCCGCAGGGCGGGCGTGCCGCTGACCCGCTCCAGCAGGTCGCTGAAGCGGACCGTCGTCTCGCCGGCGTCGTGGCGGTAGCTGTTGACCGTCTGCCCGAGCAGTGTGATCTCGGTCCGCCCGGCGTCGACGAGGCGGCGGACCTCTTCGACGACGTCGTCCGCCCGGCGCGACCGCTCCGGGCCCCGGACGAACGGCACGACGCAGTAGGCGCAGAACTTGTCGCACCCGCGCATGACCCGGACGAACGCCCGCCCGTCGCCGTTGCCGACGGCCGGATCGCGCGACAGGTCCAGGCGGTCCATCGCGGCTTCGGAATCCGCGTCGCGGGATCGCCCGCGCTTCGGATCAAGCGCCACCACCGATGTACTGACGGCGGCGTCGGCGATCATCGCGGGCAGATCGTGAATCTGCCCCGGTCCGCAGAGCAAATCGACGTGCGGCGAGGCGACCAGCAGGCTTTCGCGCTGCCGCTCGGCCATGCAACCCAGAACGCCGATGATGGCGCCCGGTCGGCGGCGCTTGTGCCCCTGCAGGCGGCCGAGGCGCGAGAGCACCTTGTCCTCGGCGTGCTGGCGGACGCTGCAGGTGTTGAACAGCACGACGTCGGCGGCGCGACGATCGCCGGTCATCTCGTGACCGGCTGCGCGGAGGGCGCCCTCGATCAGCTCGCTGTCGAGCCGGTTCATCTGGCAGCCCAGCGTTTCCAGGTAGATTCTCATCGCGTCGATTGTAGCGACTCGACCGGCCCCCACAAAACCGCGCGGATGCAGCCCGGGGAGGCGAGCCTATAATCGGCCACCGGATCATGCGGACACTGGCGATTCATCCCGGCGCGCTGGGCGACGTGGTGCTGTTCGCCCGTCTGCTGTCGCGGCTGGACGGCGAGGTGACGCTCGTTGCCGGCGGCGCCAAGGCGGCGCTCGCAGCCGGCCTCGGGGTCGTCGACGGCGCGCTGGACTTCGACGCGCTGCCGATGCACGAGGTATTCACCGACGCCCCGCCCGAGCGGTGTCGCCTGCCCGCGCTGCTCGGACGGTGCGACCGGCTGGTGAGCTCTTTCGCGGCCGGGGAGGAACGCGCGGAGCAGCGACTCACCGAGCTGTGCGCGGCGCGGTCGGCGCACTTCCTGCCGATCCGCCCGCCGGCGGAGGCGCGCCGCCACCTGGTCGACTTCTGGCTGGATACGCTCGGGGTGGACCGTCCGACAACCTGGCCGGCGTGGCCGACGCTCGACGCCTGGCGCGACGACGCGCGCGAACACCTGACGGAACTCGGCGTGAAGCCTGACGGGCTGTACGCCGTGATCCACCCCGGCGCGGGCGGGCGTCGCAAATGTTGGCCGGTGGGGCGGTTCGTCCGGGTGGCCGAGCGATTGCGCGCAAGCGGGACGCCTTTCGTCTTCGTCCTCGGCCCGGTCGAGCTGGAGACCTGGACGCGGGAGGACGTGGACAGCATCCGCCGCGCCGGGCCCGCGCTGCTCGACCCGCCGCTGTCCGTGCTGGCAGGCGTGTTCGCCGGAGCGGCCGGGATGCTCGGCAACGATTCCGGCGCGTCGCATCTCGCCGCGGCCGTGGGAACGCCCACGGTTGCGCTGTTCGGTCCGACTCGCCCCGAGCAGTTCGCACCCCTCGGCCCGCGCGTGCGATCGCCTGCGGCGGATTCCATGGATATGATCGAGGCCGCGACCGTCGAGCGCACGTTGCGGGAGCTGATACGTTCGCCGCACTGAACGAGCCTGGCATGTCTGATACTCGGGCAACGCCGCACGCCGGGCCGTTCGACTCCACATCGCTGCAGGGGGCACAGCGTACGGCCGGATGAAGCCGATTGTGGCAGCGCCCGTTCTGGTTAGAATGATCGCCATGACTCCCATCCGAACGAAGATCGTGGCGACGATCGGTCCGGCGAGCAGCAGCCGGGAGATGATTGCCCGCCTGGCGGGCGCGGGATGCGACGTGTTCCGCGTGAACTTCTCCCACGGCGACGCCGACCAGCGTCAGGCGTTCCTCGAAAACGTCCGCGCCGTCGAGCGCGACCGGGGCGAGCCGCTGGCTGTCATGGCCGACCTGTGCGGACCCAAGATCCGACTCGGCGTGATCGGCGGCGGGTCGGTTCGACTGGAAGAGGGGCAACAGGTCGTCATTCAGCGTGAGCCGGTGGAGGGCTCGACGAAACGGCTGTCGACGACGCTCGAAGAGCTCCCCGCGGAGGTCCGGGTCGGCGAGACGCTGCTGATCGACGACGGGCGGGTGCGGCTGACGGTCGAGAGCGCAGACGGCGGCGCCGAGGCGGTGTGCCGCGTCGTCCGCGGCGGGGTGGTGTCCACGGGCAAAGGCATCAACCTGCCGGACACCGACCTGACCGTGGCGTCCCTGACGGCGAAGGACCGGCGCGACGTGGACTTCATCGCCGAACGGGACTTCGATTACGTGGCGTTGTCGTTCGTGCGTTCGGCGGACGACGTCAGCGAGCTCCGCGGGCTGCTGGCCGAGCGCGATTGCGACGCCCACGTCGTGGCGAAGATCGAGAAGCGCCAGGCGGTCGAGGACATCGAGGAGATCATCGACGTCGCCGACGCCGTCATGGTGGCGCGGGGCGACCTGGGCGTCGAGATGAACCTGCCGGAGGTGCCGCTCGCCCAGAAGCGCATCACGTCGCTGTGCCTGTCGGGCGGCAAGCCGTGCATCATCGCCACGCAGATGCTGGAGTCGATGACCCACGCTGCGACGCCGACCCGGGCGGAGGTGTCGGACGTGGCCAACGCCGTCCTCGACTGCGCCGACGCGGTGATGCTTTCGGGTGAGACGGCGGTGGGGGAGTACCCGGCCGAGGCGGTCGCGATGATGAACGAGACGGTCGCCCGCGTGCAGGCCTACGCCGACGAGACGACCCGCCCCCTGCGGGTGACCCACGCACCGGCGGTGACCACCGCGGCGCTGGCGGCGGCGGTGCTGGACATCGTGGAGATCGAGGACGTCGCCGCGGCGGCGGTGTTCACGGCGACCGGGGCGACGGCGCGCATGCTGGCGAAGAACCGCCTGCCGCGTCCCATCCTGGCGATGTCGCCGAGCGCGTCGGCCGTGCGGCGGATGTGCCTGTACTACGGGGTGGAGGCGGTGCGGGCGGACGCGCCGCAGCACACGCGCGAAGTGCTCGCGCTCGCGTCGCGCCTGCTGGTCGAGCGCGGGCTGGCGCGCCGGGGCGATCGCATCGTGGTGCTGTCGGGCCGACCGATCGGGCAGCCGGGCGCGACGAACACGCTCGTGGTTCACGAGATCGCGTGAGGGGAGGGCGCCGCCCTGAGGCGGCCAGCCGTCCGACGCGGGGCGAGGCGGCCGGGCGGCGGGCGGTCAGAGCCTCCGCACGACGCCGATGACGACGCCCTGGATGTCCACCTTGTCGACGTAGATCGGGTCGTAGTGGGGGTTGGCGGGCTGCAGGCGGATGCGTCCCTTCTCGCGGTAGAACGTCTTGAGCGTCGCGTCGCCGTCCTCGAGCAGCGCGACGACCGTGTCGCCGTTGCGCGCGGTGTTGCGGCGCTCGCAGATCACGTAGTCGCCGTCGCGGATCTGCTCGTCGATCATGCTGTCGCCGGTCACTCGAAGGGCGAACGTGCCCG
>CAZADC010000373.1:0-3957 GCA_964483755.1 uncultured Planctomycetaceae bacterium
GGCGAGGTTGTCGGCCAGGTAGACCCTCACCGACCCCATGGCCGACAGCAGCCCCAGCTTCGCCGGCGTGTTCGGCCCGGCGATGAAGACGTTGCCCACCACCGTCGCCACCGGCGTCCGGCCGCCGAAGTGGCTGATGTGCAGGCCC
Organism: uncultured Planctomycetaceae bacterium; assembly: GCA_964483755.1. GTDB lineage: Bacteria > Planctomycetota > Phycisphaerae > SM23-33 > SM23-33 > CAZADC01. Next base: position 149 of record CAZADC010000373.1, read on the forward strand.
AGCTGGCCGGGGTTGTAGATGACGTTGTTGACCACGTATCCCGACGTGTCGCTCTTGAGGTAGGGGTTTCGACGGAAGTTGTGGGCGTAGAGGTTGCCGATCAGGGCCACGCGCTTGCTGCCGTCCATGATCAGCGTGCCCTTGGAATGCTCGCCTTTGGGGTGCGTGGCGCGGGAGAGCCCCTCGGCGATGAGGCAGTGGCTGAAGGTCACGTCGTGCGGAGGCACGCGGCCGGAGACGCTGGCGTTCTCGTCGATGGCCCACGTGAAGCTGCAATGGTCGATGACGACGTTGGCAACCGCCTCGTCGGCGCTGCCGACGGACAAGCCGTCGGGCGCGTGGCCCTGGCCGCCCTTGTCGCCCGGGCGGATGCGGATGTGCTGGATCAGCACGTCGCTGGCCGAGACGCGCAGGCCCGAGCCGATCAGCGTAATGCCTTCCCCCGGGGCGGTCTGCCCGGCCAGCGTCAGGTTCGGGCACCGGACGACCAGCGGCGACTTGCCCAGGTCGATCACGCCGCCGACCTCGAAGACGACGATCCTCGGCCCCTCGGCCGCCAGGGCCTCGCGGAGCGAACCCGGGCCGTCGGCTTCGAGCGTGGTCACGCGGATCACCTTTCCGCCGCGGCCGGCGGGGGTGCTAACGCCAAACCCGGCCGCGCCTGGAAAGACCGGCGGGGCGTCCTGTTCAGCGGCGGACAGAACGGTTAAGGAAGACAGTAGAATGACAACGGCAAGCGATACATGATCTTGTCTGCTCATGGTCATGAGTCCTTTGCAGTTGAGAATGCGCATAGATCGGCGTCGCCAGGCGGGATTCGCAGACGCAATGCTCTGCCAGCCAATTAGCCAACAACATATAACTGATAGCACATTTGATCTCGCGTGGACGGTCGGCTGGGCCCCGGGGTTTTACTCCGTCCAGAATGCATAAAACCGCGCGTCTCTGAAGCGGAATCGCAGGTGCACAATCCGGCCATCGAGTTTATCGATATCCACGTCATCGCGCCATGTCACGGGTATGCGGACCCCCGTCTCCCGTTACCCGGGCTGCTTCGTCTCCCGAGAATCCCGGAATCGGCTGCCCCGCATCATCGAGGATTTCCACCTCCATGACACCGTCCTCGGCCGCATCCAGGTTGAGCAGGAGTTTGTGACCCTTGAGTTTCAGGGGCTTGGTAACCACGACACCTCCCTCGGGGCCTGCATCCAGCGAGACGAAGCCATCGCGGCGCAGCACGGCCAGGCACACCGCGCTCTTGCCCTCGCGCAGGTCGGCCTGTTGCGCTGCATTGAGTGTCTCGGGATCCCGACGGCTACCATCGGTGAAGTGGTCGTACATGGAGGCACGCCACTTCGAACCGTAGTAGTAGAACCACAATTCGTCGTCATGCTCGACGGGGCGGTTGAACGGCGACAACGTCATCCGATCGAACACGCCGAGAAGTCCGTCGTCCAGCCGTGACGGGGGGATAAAGGGCCGGCGTCCGCCGAGCCGCGTCCAATGTTCCAGGTCGCGGCTCATGGCCAACTGGATGAGGTGGAACCCGTCGGTGTTATTGCGCTGCGGTTGCAGCAAGCCACAGGGGTAGTAGATCAGGGGCAGCGCCAGATACACACCCTCGTAGGGGAACACGGCGATGTTGTAGCACTCCGCCCGCCAGGTTGCGAAGCGGTGATACTCGGGCTTTTCCCACCCTGTCGCGGGATCCGGATCGACAAACATGGGCCGCGCCAGGCCGGGATCGGCGAGGCGCTCCCGGATGACACGCAAGGCCATCGACTGGTCCTCGTCGTCAGCGCCGAAGAAGAAACGTGGCTTCGACCAGTGCACGAAGTCGGTGCTGATCGAGATGTTGTATGCACGGCCATACTGGTTGCTCGTCTTCAGGACAGCCAGAAAACGTTTGTTTGTTCGGTCATACGTGAGGTTCGACTCGTCACCGGATTCCAGGGTCGCCTCCTCGATCATTCGCCAGTGGATGCAGTCCGGGCTGACGACGGCCACACGGCCCTTGTTCCTCTTGTGCCAGTTTTTTGGCGCCCCCTGCAGGCCCTTGTAGCGACGAGAGGGATCCGGGTCGTCCGGGTCGTAGATCACGTTGTAAAACTTGTCGTACATGCCGGGAAGGGTCGGCACGGTGATGTGGTTGTCGTCTTGGCCCGGCAGCGCCGGTCTCTCCCACTTTACGCCATCCTTGGACACGGCAATGGCGGTGTACCTCGGCTTGCGTATGGGGTTAGCGACGTAGACAAGCTTGTAGACCTCTTCGTCGGGGATCCACATGGGTGCGGAGCGCGTTTGAATCTGCCCTCCGTTCTTGAAATACGGTCGAAAAACCGCACCGCGCTTCTCGGGTTGGTGCATGGTGCGCTCAACGCCCTCCATGCGCTCAACGACATAGTCGTCCAGGAACAACTGCTTCTGTCCGAGCGTCATCGTGACGTGCTCCTCTGCCAATGCTTTCTTAGCGGTGGCCACGTTGTCATCAGCCATAGCCAACGAGACCATGAGAATGACTGTAGTCATGCAACAATAGCGCATTGTTTGTTTCCTTCTGTGTTATCATTTGCCGTACTTGATCTTGCTGTGGACTGTACCCAGTTATGCAGCCGCGGATACTGCACAGGAAAAGGTGTTCAGAATATCCCGAACTCGTGCCGTGAACCCCGAGCTAGGTGTAATTCGATGACTCCACTCGACTGCCGGCTCCGGGACCGACGAGTCGCCTGCCAGTTGTTCAAGTTCGTCTCACATAGTGGGGCGCGGCCGGACGGGCGGGCCGCCTCGGCCCCGCTTCAACAGCTATTGCGGAAGGCAGAGCGGTTTTCGTACGAGGAAATGCGGAAAAGTGCCTGCACCTGATGGAGGCTCGCCCGAGGGGAATCCGCCGACAGGCTATCGCCACGCTTGGGCATCCGCTCCACTTCATGGCCCGTGACTGTGCGTGAAGTTCCGACTGCGGCAGCCCCCATCACTGCTGCGAACACGGGCCGGCCCATGGGTGTCATTTGCGATGCTAACCAATGGCCCAAAATAGGCTTATGCTTTTGCCTCCTCGGGAGAATCCGTGGGCTGATTCGGGGCCAATGCGATGCAAGTGTTGTCCAAACAGGAGATACGGGCGTGTCCTGGCCGTTGAAAGTTGCGCCCCTTTCCGGCGCTCGCTGCCGAGGCCGCGCGGGCGGGGCCCCAGCCTGCCCCTCGGTCAGAGAGGGAGAAGACCGAGCAGCCGGCAAGACAGCCCGGCCGAAGGCCATCCGCATCCGGAGGGGACCCACGACCCCCGAAGAGCCATGCTTTTCATGGTATGCGGGTGGCCCGCAAGGCCGTGAGGGACTGATAGAAGATCTGATTTCGCGTGGGCGGTCGGCTGGGCCCGGGGGGAGGGGCGACGATGTCAGTCATGTCGGACCTCCCGAACGCTCGTACTGCCGGGTTCGCCAAGTCGGTTTGCCCACGATCAGGGCCGCGATGGCTCCTTGGGGACCGTCCCCACGCCTGACGGGGCATTATACCGGCTGGGTCGGTTCCGTCAAGTGAAGGAATCGACGAGAGTTGGATCGCTGCTCAGGGCTCGAAGGGCAAGTCCGGCTGCTCCTGGTCCTCGCGTCGCTGGTACTCGTCTGGAACCCGACCTCGATCTGCGCAATTCCGAAATCTCCTGCGAAGGATGCCCGCGCGACGCAAAAGAACAAAGGTAGAGGGCATCGATGCTCTCGCCCCTCGGAAAGGAGTCCGAGCACCTGACTTCAACATTGGGACACCCGGTCAATGGAGCAGGTCGTAGAGGGCTGCTGTTCGGGGTC
>CAZADC010000374.1:0-3937 GCA_964483755.1 uncultured Planctomycetaceae bacterium
GCAGATTCACCTCGACGGCCGCATCGAAGGCGTCGCCGCCGGCGCGGAGCTGCTGTTCGACGGGGGCGGCGGGTGGCAGTTCGAGCCGTCGCAGACCACCGAGATCGCCGGGCTCCAGCGGATCTACTTCTCGAAGACGTCGGGCAGCCCGTTCGGGCGTTTCAGCAGTCCGGACGCCGCCGACCTGTCCGACACGACACTGGTCTTCCACAAGCCCCAGACCGCGCTGTGGGAGGCGCAGACGACGGTTGACGATCTGTCGGCCTTCAAGGTCGGCGCGGTCGAGCTTTCGGGCACGTTCTCGGGATACGACGTGATCTTCAGGCTGACGGATACCGGCGAGACAGCCGGCGATTTCGTCTACGTCGGGCGGGTCGAAGGACTCGGCCCCGATCAGTACGTGGACCTCAACGGGCTGGCCCTGCTGACGGACATGACCGAAGCTGATCTGCTGAGCGTTCTTCCTGAGGGGTTCGTCAACACCGGCGCTGGCGGCGACCCGGTTGTCAGGAATCTGGAGCTCGACGGCGCGAGTTACTGGTACGTTGCGCCGACCGACGTCCGGATCGTTCCCGAGCCGGCCGCGTCGGTCCTGCTTGCCGTGGGCGGGCTGGTCCTGGCGAGGCGCCGCCGGCTGCACTGCATCTGATCTGGCGGGGGACGCCTCGGTTTGCCGAATTCCTCTCGTAGACTGATGCGAAGGATTGTTCTCAGTCGAAGGGAGCGACGGCAATGCTGGAGCTGACGATCTACGCGCTGGTCGCGCTGTGCGTGTCCTTCATGTGCTCGCTGCTGGAGGCGTCCCTGCTGAGCGTGCCCCCGAGCTATGTCGGGATGCTCGTGGCGAAGGGCTCGGCCGCGGGGCGGCGCCTGGAGCACATGAAGCACAACCTGAACCTGCCGCTGGCGGCGATCCTGACGCTCAACACGGTCGCCCATACGGCCGGGGCGGCCGGCGTCGGTTCGGCGTCGGCCCGGCTGTTCGGGCACTGGAGCGTCGGGCTCGCCGGCGCGGTGATGACGCTGCTGATCCTCGTGCTCAGCGAGATTATCCCCAAGACGCTCGGCGCAGTGCATGCCCGGCGCCTCGCCGGGGTGACCGCCACGACGGTGGCGGGCATGATGATCATCACCTGGCCGGTGATCGTCGTGCTGGAGCGGCTCAGCCGGGTCGTCGGGCGCACCAGCGGGCTCCAGCCGATCGAGCGGATGGAGCTCGAGGCGGTGCTCACCAGCGGGCATCGCAGCGGACGGCTGACCGACGAGGAGTATCGGATCGTCCGCAACGTGCTGGCGCTGTTCCGCGTGAAGGTTTCGCGCGTGCTGACGCCGCGGACGGTGGTGTTCATGCTCCCGGCCGGCATGTCGGTCGGGAAGGTGCGCGAGCGGCACGGCGACATCCCCTACGCGCGGATCCCGATTCACGAGGGCGACCCGGACGAGGTCAGCGGGTACGTCACCCGGACGGACATTCTCCGCACGGCCGCCGATGACAAACCCGAGACGACGCTCCGGGAGCTGCAGCGGAAGATTCTCGTGGTGCCGTCCGTGGCGTCTGTCCGCGACGCGATGGTGCAGATGCTCGACCAGAACGAGCACATGCAGCTTGCCGTGGACGAGTACGGCGGGTTTGAAGGGGTCGTCACGCTCGAGGACGCCATCGAGACGTTGCTGGGCGTGGAGATTACCGACGAGACGGACGTCGTCGCCGACCTCCAGGCCTACGCGCGCCGACGCGGAGAGAGCGATCGGGGGACGTAGGGCGGCTGCGCCGCACTCGGGCGGGGCGGGTTCTGCCCGCGCCTTGCCCGACGGCTCATATCCAGCGCCGGATCCAAGAGCGTATGCCCGCGGCGGCTTTGACCATCGCCAGCGGTTTGCCGCACTGTCGGGCGACCGTCTCCGGAACGAGACGGCGCGCCACGCGATACATTGCCGGCTGCGCCGTCGCGCCGATCACCACCAGGTCGTAGTCCTGGGACTCTTCAAGGACGGCGGCCACGACGTCGCCGGCGATGACGGATCGCGTGGAAACGCGCTCGGCGGGGATGTGCAGGCGGGGTTGTGCTTCCGCGACGAACGGCTCGAGGTTGAACTTCGTTCGCGGACGCGCGACGGTGAAGGCGACGATTTCGCCTTCGGTCGGATGCGCGAGCATGCTGGCGACCTCGAGCGCCAGCGCCCCGTTGGGTCCGCCGGCCAGAGGAACGAGCACACGCCGGAACTCCCGGTTGCCGCCGCAGTCCTTGAGCATCACGACGTCGCAGGGGCTGCGCTCGATCACCGGGTCGACGGTGCTTCCCAGCGTGAAATGGCGCGCCCGCGCCCGTCCGTGCCAGCCCATGATCAGCATGTCGGCGTCCTTCTGCCGGGCGGCTGAGACGATCCCCCGCGCGACGTTGCGGCAGTAGCGCAGCGTCGTGGAGATCGGGAACATCGGCGCCAGGTACAGCATTGTCTCGACGATCGCCTCACGACCCTCCAGCATGTACTTCTCGGCATCGGACAGCGGGACCTGGTCCGGCACCGGAACCATGTGCAGCAGCTCCACGTGGACGTCCTGCTTGGCCCCGCAGATGCGGTACGTATTGCGGACCAGCTCCAGGGCGTTCTCGGGGTTGGCGACGGGGACCATGACGTTGTATCCGGCCGGCGGCGCTTCGGCGCTGCGCTCCTCGAAGACGCGGATCTCGTCGGCGGTCGCAATCGCCCGGCTGCGGGAATACAGGACGTACACCCCGATTCCCGCGGCGACCCACAGCGGGGCGATAATCCATGCGTACACGCTCATGTGTCCGATGTGCGAGGCGAGCACCGCCTGGCATGCAATCGCCAGGACCGGCAGCAGCGGGAACAGCGGCATCAGAAAGCCGTAGTCCAGCTCGTCGGCCATGTTCCGCCGCACCTTGATGACGCACACGTTCACCAGGAAGAACAGGAACAGGAACATCATGCTGGCGCAGGAGGCGACGTGCTCGACCTCCAGCGCGGCGATGACGGTCAGCACGATCGCCCCCGTGCCCAGCAGCGCGAACCAGGGCGTGCGACGGCGGGCGGAGATGCTCGCGAACCGCGCCGGGAGCATGCGGTCGCGCCCCAGGGCGTATGAGGCCCGCGTCGCCGAGTAGATCGTCGCATTCAGCGCCGACGTGGACGAGAAGATCACCGCCACCGCCACGAGCAGGTAGCCCAGGAAGCTTCCGGGCAGCAGCTTGCTGACGGCGTTGCCGAAGCCGTGCTTGCCCGCCGCGCCGATCCACCGCCACGGCGCGACGTCCTCGACGCCCGGCGAGCCCGCCTTGACGGCGACGACCGTCGCGAACGACACCGCCACGTAGGTGATCGTCACGATGAATACCGAATAGATCATCGCCTTGGGGATGTTGCGTTTCGGGTCGATCGTCTCGTCGCCCGCCTGGGCGATCACCTCGAAGCCCTCGAACGCGACGTAGATGAACCCCATCGTCGCCAGCAGGCGGACCCAGCCGTTCGGCAGGAACGGGCGAAAGTTCTCGATGCGCTGCGGGTCCGCGACCGCGGTGATGATCCCCACCACCGCAATGCCGCAGACGAACAGCATCTGCCCCAGCGTGAACAGCGCGCCGATCCTGCCCGTCTCCGACGCGCCGCGGTAGTTGACGTACAGGAACAGGCACGCCACGAGCAGGGCAAGGACCGTCTCGGCCGTACCGACGCTCACCGGAAGCCACTCCAGCAGCGCCAGCGACGCGAAGAACTTCAGCGTGTAGGTCGCGAAGACCACGGCGTACAGGCTCCCCGCCACCGAGGAGGCGAACCACTCCATCCAGCCGGCCAGGAAACTCGGACCGCGCCCGAAGGCGATCCGCGCATAGTTGTAGGCGCCGCCGGCTCGCGGAATCGCCGAGGACAGCTCCGCAAAGCTCATCGCGGTGAACAGGGCGATCAGTCCGTTGAG
>CAZADC010000375.1:0-2569 GCA_964483755.1 uncultured Planctomycetaceae bacterium
GAGTCCGGTCTGGAGGTGGGCAAGGACTTCTTTCTCGCCTTCAGTCCCGAGCGCGAAGACCCAGGGCGGAAGGACTACAGGACCAGGACCATACCGAAGGTCGTCGGTGGCTTCGACCCGGCTTCCAAAGAGGCGGCCGTGGCGTGCTACGAGCTGGCCATTGACAACATCGTTCCCGTCGACAGTTGCGAGGTGGCCGAGGCGGCCAAGATCCTGGAAAATACCTATCGCTGCGTGAACATCGCCCTGGTCGAGGAGAGCCTGCGGGTCGAGATCGAGAAGTACTGCAGCCAAGATGTGGTCTTCAGTTCGACTGCCTTTTGCTACAGTGTGCCTGAACCCACGGTCGCCGCTCTGCTGATGACCTGTTCGCCGCCCGTACTCTTTCGTCAGTTGGCACGACTTGGTCTGCGTCAGAATCGTCGATGACACTGGGGTCGGATGGCTTTCCTCAACCCAGCTTGTCCACCAACACGCGGACGATCCGCTCGGCCGCGTGGCCGTCCCAGAGGTTCGGGCGGTCGCGGTTGTCGAACTCGCCAACCTTCAGACGTTGCCAAGCCGCGAGAATCGCGTCCGGCTGGGTGCCCACGACTTGGTTGGTGCCCACCTCGTAGGTGATCGGGCGCTCGGTGTTGTCCCGCATCGTGATGCAGGGCACCCCGAGGGCGGTGGTCTCCTCTTGTAGCCCGCCGCTGTCGGTCAGCACCCCGCGTGCGTTGGCGTTGAGCTTGAGGAAGTCCAGGTAGCCCATCGGCTCCAGCACGCGGAAGTTCTCCATCCCGGCCACCCGATCCTGAAAGCCGAAGCGGGCGATGTTCTTCGTGGTCCGCGGATGGGCCGGGAAGAGGATCGGCATCTCCTTCTGGATCGTGTCCAGGGCGTTCAGCAGGCGGGAGAGGGTCTCCGGGTCGTCCACGTTTGCCGGGCGGTGCATCGTAAGCGTCACGTACTCGCGCGGGCAGACGCCCTGGTCCTCCAGGATGGTGCTCTGTTCGGCCCGCTCACGGCACTTAAGGAGCGTGTCGATCATCACGTTGCCGACGAGAAAGATTCTCTCCTTGGCGACGCCCTCGTTCCGGAGGTTCTCCTGGCCGGAGGGCTCGGTGACGAACAGGAAGTCGCTGATCGCGTCGGTGAGGACGCGGTTGATCTCCTCGGGCATGGTGCGGTCGAAGCTGCGCAGCCCGGCCTCAACGTGCACCACCTTGACGCCCAGCTTGCTGGCGACCAGCGCGCAGGCGATGGTGCTGTTGACGTCGCCCACGACCAGCACCGCGTCGGGCTTGTGCTCCAGCACCACCGGCTCGAAGCGCTTCATGATCTCGGCGGTCTGGGCGGCGTGGGAGGCGGAGCCGACCTCGAGATTCACGTCCGGCTCGGGGATGCCGAGCTGGCGGAAGAACAGGTCGCTCATCTTCTCGTCGTAGTGCTGGCCCGTGTGAACGAGCATTCCCTCGGCGTCCTCGGACGCCGCAAAGGCCTCCATCAGGGGGGCGATCTTCATGAAATTCGGACGGGCGCCTGCGACGCTGATGATCCTGACCATCTTGGCTCGCTTTCCGGAACCGGATCGTTCGTTCGTGTTGCCGGGGCCAACGCCCCGATGTTCGCAGATGATGCGGCAGATGCATCGGACAAGCAAGGCCGCGGTCGGTGGGCCCCGTCTCAGCAGACGGTGACCGTCAGGCCTCTGCGGCTGATGTCGAAGTCGAAGAAGCGGGCGCGGCTGTTGGGCGGGTCGCTCTCCAGGTCGGCTCGCAGTGCCGCGGCGGCTTCGGGACCGCGGCAGACCAGCAGGAGGAACCCCCCGCCGCCGGCGCCCAGTAGCTTCGCACCATGGATGTGCGGGGCGACGCGCTCCAGCAGCGCTTCGACCTCCGGCGTCGTCGAGTTCGGGTCGAGCGCCTTGTTCAGCTCCCACGCGGTGCGGATCCAGCTGCCGAACGCGGCCGCGTCTTTGCGGGCCATCGCGTCGGCCACCCGCGGGGGCAGGGCGTGGATACGCTTCAGCGTCGCCATGGCCGCCCGATCGCGGTCGAGGTACCGCCCGACCACCTGTTGGAGGATATTCTTCGCCAGACGCGTGATGCCGGTGTAATACAGCAGCGTCGCGCCGCCGTTGACGCTGGGGTCCAGGAGATCTGCGGGGACAAAGTGGATTCGCAGGTCCGGCGCCAGCCCGGGCTCGGCGGAGACCATCTTCACCCCGTCGACCACGCCGCCGACCTGGTCCTGCCAGCCGCCGCCGGTGGTCAGCGCCTGCTCGACGCGGAGCACTGCGTGGAAGAGCTCGCGCCGGGTCGGCGTCTGCCCAAGCACGCGGTGCACGACGCCCAACACCACGGCCGCGACGATGCTGGAGGTGCCCAGACCGCTGCCCTTGGGGATCGCCGCCAGCGTCGTCAACTCGATCCCGCCGCCGAAACCCTCCAGCGCCTCGCACAGCGTTGCGGCGCCGTCGCAGGCCTCGTGCCCGGGCGACAGGCCCGAGAGCGCCAAGGCCGCCTTCGCCAGGGCGAACTCGCTGTCCGGCGAGCGGTAGTCCAGGAGCGAGTCCCAATCGGCA
>CAZADC010000375.1:2579-3875 GCA_964483755.1 uncultured Planctomycetaceae bacterium
CGAAAAAGATGTGATCGCCGGGCGACGCGGTCTTCCACGTGCCGCCCCAGGTCGATCGAGCCGATCCTCAGCACGGGCTCGGGAATCACGCGGGCGTAGGCGTGGATAGGCGGTTGGCCGTTCAGGTTTACGGCCGCGTTCAGCACGCACCCGCCGCGCTCCAGAGCGTAGGGCGGGGTGTCGGTCCAGCCGCCGCCGAGGTCCAGGCGGGCGGGGGCGCGGCCCCAGACGATCTCGTCCGGGCGCAGCGCGCTGCGGAAGGCGGGTCGCCCGGCAATGCCGCCGGCGAGGATGGTCCGGCTGAGCATTCGGAAGGCGGCCTGGCGTGCGGCGCGGGCCCAGGACTCGACCTTGGCGTCAAGGGCGGGGATTTCCATCGTCTCGAGCCACGCGTGCTGCCCGTCGCTGAGTGCCTCGGCGAGGCCCGGCAGTGCGGCCGACATCGGGCGGTCGTCCCTGCCGAGCCCCATCAGTGCGCCGCCGAGCGAATGGAGGATGCGCGAAGCGACGAACTGCGATGACTCCCGTGGACGCGCTTCGCCCTCCGTGGGCGGGGCGGAGTGCCACTGCGCCTCGGCGAGCAGGTCGCGGACCAGCGGCGCGGGATCATCCAGCCGGCGGAGGACCTGCAGCAGCTCCGTCGCCGAGAAGTCGCTCTCGCCGCGGAACAGTCGGCGGATCGACCGGCTTGCCCGGCGGGCGCGGATCTCCGCGCGGCGGGTGTGGAACGCCTCCTGATCCGCCAGCGCGGCCACATCGGCGGCGCTGAAGCGGCTCGCCGAGCGCCAGGCGCTGCGCTGCGCGTCGGAAGCCGACGCCGGGTCGAACATCCACAGCCAGTCGATCCAGCCTTCGCGGTCGGCGACGGCCGGGAAGACGCGTGCGGTCCAGAGGGTTCGCTCCTCGGGGCTCAGTCTCTCGTGCCAGACGTCCGCCGGCGAGGCGCCGACGTGCTCCAGCCACCGGGCCATCGGGATGTTGCAGAAGGTCCCGCCGGCTTCGAGCGACTCCTTGAACGTATCGTTGACGCCGTAGCAGCGGACGAAGGTGACGGGGTTGCCGGTGCGATCATGCCCGGCCAGCACGTCCACGCACGCCCCGTCCGGCAGGCGGGCCGGGGCCGTGGCTTCCGCGCCGATCAGCACGCTGTCGCGCCCGAGCCGGACGTAATCGCCGATGCGGCACCCTTCCACCCAGCTCCGCCCGCCGGAGACGGCCCCGCCGTCGGCAAAGTCGTTGTTGATCTCCAGCACGTCGTCGCCGCCGCTGATGCCGCGGTCGGCCCGCAGCAGTTCC
>CAZADC010000376.1:0-3846 GCA_964483755.1 uncultured Planctomycetaceae bacterium
GCTGCACTACAACTTCCCGCCGTTCTGCGTGGGCGAGATCCGCCCGATCCGCGGTCCCGGGCGGCGGGAGATCGGACACGGCGCGCTGGCCGAGAAGAGCATCGAGGGCGTCATGCCGGCGCACGACCGGTTCCCCTACACCGTCCGCGTGGTGGCCGACATGCTGGAGTCCAACGGCTCGACGTCCATGGCGACCGTCTGCGGCGGGACGCTGGCGCTGATGGACGCCGGCGTGCCGATCAAGGCGCCCGTGGCGGGCATCAGCATCGGACAGGTCAGCGATGACGACCGCTACGTGCTGGTCACCGACATCGTCGGCGAGGAGGACTTCCACGGCGACATGGACTTCAAGGTCGCCGGGACCGAGACGGGCGTGACGGGCATCCAGCTGGACATGAAGGCCCGCGGCATCCCGCCGGAGCGCTGCCGCGAGGTGCTCGACCGCGCCCGCCAGGCGCGGATGTACATCCTCGAAGCGATGACCGCCGTTATCCCCGAACCGCGCGAGGATCTCTCCCGCTTCGCGCCGCGAATGCTCACGATCCAGATCGATCCGGAGAAGATCGGCAAGGTCATCGGTCCGGGCGGTCGGATGATCAACAAGATCCAGGACGAGACCGGCGCCACGATCGACATCGAGGACGACGGGACCATCTACATCTCCAGCGTCGAGGCCGACGGCGCCGAGGCGGCGAAGGCCCAGATCGAAGCCTTGACAGAAGACGTAGAGGTCGGGAGGATATACAAGGGCAAAGTCGTGTCCATCCGGGATTTCGGGGCGTTCATCGAAATCCTGCCGGGCAAGGACGGCCTGTGCCACATCAGCGAACTGGAAGAAGGGTACGTCAAGAAGGTGACGGACGTCTGCGAAGTCGGCGACACGGTCGACGTTAAGGTCATCCTCGTCGACGACCAGGGACGGGTGAAGCTGTCCCGAAAGGCCGCGATGAAGGAACTGGGCGCGGACGCCGACGAATCGAACGGTTCCGACTGACCGCCGAACCGGAAGCATCCGGACGATCCGGCCGAGTGTACGTCGCCGGGCGGGCGGCATGGAAGGCGGACAGCCGCCCGTCACAAGGCGCATGGGGGCTTGGCGCGCATCGACGGAGACAATATAGGTAAGGCGTCCCCATTGGTGCGGGACGCCGCGTTGACAGGTCGCTCGCGGGGGCTTTGCCGAAGTCGGGCTCGCCACGCGTGCGTCGGGCATAAAGGAGGTGCACAATGCCCAGCGGTAAGGTGAAGTGGTTCGATCCGAAGAAAGGCTACGGCTTCATCATCGGGGAGGAAGGGCAGGACGTATTCGTCCACTATACCTCCATCCTCGGGGACGGGTTTCGCGCGCTCAAAGACGGCGAAACCGTCAATTACGAACTGGTGAAGGGCGAGAAGGGCTATCAGGCCCGCAACGTGGACCGACCGGGCGCCGAGACCGCAGAATCGACCGACGAAGCCGGCGCCCAGCCGGCGCCGGAGTAGTCCGCACGGCGGCGGGCGGCGCCCCGCTGCGCCGAAATCAACGCCCGGCGCTGCCGGGGAGAGACGCCCTATGACGCCGTGGATCTGGTTCGCCGCGGGGATTGTCGTCGGGGGGGCCGTCGTGGGTGCGCTGGGACGCGTCGTGGTGCGGCGCGTATGGAACACCACGCGGCGGATGACCGCGCGCGCCAGGGGGCACGACCAGCTCGTCGAGCTCGGACAGCTCACCGGCGGGTTGGCCCACGAGATCAAGAACCCCCTCTCGACGATCAACCTGAACCTGAACCTGCTGGCCGAGGATCTCGCCCGCCGCGAGGACGAGGACGCGCAGCGCTGGCTGCGACGCCTCCGCAACGTCCAGGGCGAGACCGACCGCGTCCGCGACATCCTCGACGACTTCCTCCGCTACGCCGGAAAGGTGGAACTCACGCTCGAGGTCGCCGACCTGCGCCGCGTCATCGAGGAGCTCGTCGACTTCTTCTCCCCCCAGGCCGAGACGGCCCGCGTCGTTCTGCGGGCCAGCCTGCCGGATGAACCCGTTCGCGCCGAAATCGACGAGAACCTCCTCAAGCAGGCGCTGCTGAACCTGATGATCAACGCCGTGCAGGCAATGAGCGACGGTGGCGAGCTCCTCGTGCGCCTGTCCGTCCAGCGCGGGCGCGGCGTGATCGAGGTGATCGACTCCGGCCCGGGTATTCCGCCCGACGAGCGAGAGAAGATCTTCAGCGTGTACTACTCCACCAAGCCCCAGGGCACCGGGCTGGGGCTTCCGACCACGCGCAAGCTCGTCCGCGAGCATGGCGGGACGATCCGCGTCGATTCCGAACCCGGCCGGGGCACGTGCTTCATCATCGCCCTGCCGCTGGCGAAGGAGTAGGCGCTTCGTGACGCCGGCCGCCGACAACGCCGGGCGGGACGCCGACCCGCGCGCTGCACTCTGCGCCGCCGTGTCGGACGCGCTGGACGCGCTCGGTCGTCCGGACCGTGCGACGGTCCTCGTCAACGATCCGCAGCGCCACACCGACTCGAACGCCGTCCTGTGCGAGCTCGCCGGGCGGGTGGACCTCTCCGCGTGTCGCGTGCTCGTGGCCACCGGCACGCACGCCGCGCCGCCGGCCGACCAGCGCGAGACGTTCGAGCGCGCCCTGCTGGCGGGAACCTCGCCGGTCGACGCGCCGACCCGCGTCGCATGGCACGATGCGGGGGCGGACAGTCTGATCGACGTCGCAGGGCGCTGGCGGGGCAACGCGGTGCTGGCGGACGGGCCGGTCCTGGCGATCGGCAGCGTCGAGCCGCACTACTTCGCCGGCTTCACCGGGGCGCACAAGACGTGCACGATCGGGTGCGCGTCGTGGGCGGATGTCGAGGCGAACCACGCCCGCGCCCTGTCGGACGCGGCGGCGCCCTGCCGCCTGGCGGGCAACCCCGTCTACGAAGGTGTCGCCGAGATGACGGCCGCGCTGGAACGCGTCACGGATGTCGCCGTCGTCAACGTGGTGCAGGTCGGGCGGCGCATCGTCGCCGCGGCCGGGGGAAGCCCCCTCGACGCACTGGCCCGCCTGGCCGCGCCCGCGCGCCGGCACTTCACCCGCGAGCTGCTCGAACCCGTCGACGCGCTGGTGCTGGACGTCGCCGGCCCGCTCGCCCGGACGTTCTACCAGGCCGACAAGGCGATCAAGAACAGCGAACCCGTCGTCCGCGACGGCGGGTGCATCGTCCTGCGGGCCGGATGCGAAGACGGAATCGGACAGGACCACTTCGTCTCGCTGCTGCGCGAGGCACCGACGCACCGGGCCGCCGTCAGGGCTGTGGAAAACCGCGGATACCGTCTGGGCGACCACAAGGCCGTGCGCCTCCGCCGGCTGACCGACCCGGCCGTCCGCGGCGTTAGTGTGTTCGCCGTCTGCCCCGGACTGTCGGACGAGCATCTGCGCCTGCTGGGCTTCGCACGGGCTCGCAATACCGCGGCCGCTCTCGTCGCGGCCGGCATGGACCCCGTCCGGCAAACGATTGTCGAAGTCCCCGACGCCGGAAACACCTGCTGCGTTCTTGACGCGCCCGGTGGGGGCGTGCGCCCGGCCGGTTCGTAGCGCGGGCAGCTCTGCTGCCCGCGGGACGGCGTGAAGGTGCGCGGCAAGCTGCGCAGCAACCTCGTTCGGGCGCGGTGTCCTTCCGACGTTCCAAGCGCGGTGTCCCTCCGACATTCCGGGCGCGGTGTCCTTCCAAGGGCGCCGCGCCGGGGGGCGACATGACGTGGCAGGTTACGGGACGCGGCGGCCTGCGAAGGCCGCTGCGCTGCGGGGCCTCCGCCGCGCCGGGTTGCAGACGGTGGTCCCGTCAGAGCCCGAGCAGCTTCGCGGCATT
>CAZADC010000377.1:0-3846 GCA_964483755.1 uncultured Planctomycetaceae bacterium
CGTGCACCGTACGGTGGAAAACACCGGCCTGGCGATCACGATCGACGTCGGCGACCCGAAGGACATCCATCCGGCGAACAAGCAGCCGGCCGGGCGGCGGCTGGCGCTGGCGGCGATGCACCTGGCGTACGACAGGGACGTCGTCTGGTCCGGTCCGATTTTCCGCGAGATGAAGGTCCGCGACGGGAAGCTGCTGCTGAGCTTCGATCACGCGGGAGACGGCCTGGTCGCCAGGGACGGCAAGCTTACCGGCTTCGAGATCGCTCCCGCCGACGGGCCGTTCGTGCCCGCCGAGGCGAAGATTGACGACGGAAAGGTGGTCGTCTGGAGCGACGCTGTGGACGATCCCGAGGCCGTACGCTACGCGTGGACGATGGACCCGGACGCGAATCTCTATAACTCGGCCGGGCTGCCCGCCTCGCCGTTCCGCACCGACGACCGCCCGGTGCCCGGCGGACCGAAGCCGGAGGACGGAAAGTGACGCGCCTGGCGTTGGCGCCGCTCGGTGGTGGGCTCCGGCCGAGGGCGCCGCTCGTCGCGCCGCATGCTTGCACGGACCACTGATCACCGGTTACGGGTCACGGCCCGCTGACAAGGACTGACATGCTGACCGAACGCTATGATCGTGACTGGCTCGCCGATCACCTGATTGCCATCGAGGAGTATCGTCCGTATCCGCCGGCCGGGGATCGGGAGGCGTGGGAATCGCTGCCCGCCGATGTCCGCGCCGCCCAGATCGGGCGTGGCGCCGAGGCGCTGGAGGCGGACTTCCCGGCGCTGCCTGCGACCCTCTTCCTCGACTACGCCCGGACGGGCACCCGCGCCCGCTACGAGGCCGAGTGGGGCAAGCGGCGGCGGGTCCTCGCCGATCTCGTCGCGGCCGAGTGCATGGAAGGCGAGGGACGCTTTCTGGACGCGGTCGCCGATGCCGCGTGGGCGATCTGCGAGGAGACGTTCTGGGGCTTTCCGGCGCACCTGCACATGCAGCGGCGCGGGCCGGGGCTTCCCGACCCGGCCGAACCGGTTGTGGACCTGTTCGCCGGCGAGACGGCGGGGCTGCTCGCGTGGGTGCGCTACCTGCTCGGCGAGCGCCTCGAGGGGGTCTCGCCGCTGATCGTCCCGCGGATCGACGACGAGATGCGTCGGCGGATCCTCGATCCCTGCCTGACCCGTGACGACTTCTGGTGGATGGGCTTCGGCGAGCGCCGGTCCGTCAACAACTGGAATCCGTGGGTCAACTCCAACTGGCTGACGGCGGCGCTGTTGTGCGAACGCGACCCCGCCCGGCGTCTCGACGCGGTCGCGAAGATCGTTCGCAGCGTGGACGCCTTCATCGCCCACACGCCCGATGACGGCGGATGCGACGAGGGCCCGGGCTACTGGGGCCGCGCCGGCGCGTCGCTGCTGGACTGCCTGGACCTGCTCGGCGGCGCCACCGGCGGGGCGCTGGACGTGTATGACGAACGGAAGATCGCCGACATCGGGCGGTACATCTGTCGCGCGCACGTGCACGGGCCGTGGTTCGTGAACTTCGCCGACGCGGCCGCCCTGGCGCACCCGTCCGGGGAGGTGGTCTTCCGCTACGGGCGGCGGGTCGGCGACGACACGCTCGCCGCCTTCGGCACCTGCCTGTTCGGCGACGCCATTCCGCTGCCGGGCGCGCACCTGATGCGTTATCTGCCGACGCTCTTCGCCCTGGACGAGCTGCGGGCGGCGGAGCCGCGCCAGCCGCTCCATCGCGACGTCTGGCTGCCGCAGACCCAGTTCTTCGCCGCGCGGTGTCGCGAGGGCAGCGCCGACGGGCTGTACGTCGCCGCCAAGGGTGGGCACAACGCCGAGAGCCACAACCACAACGACGTCGGGCAGTTCGTGGCGTACGTGGACGGGCGCCCGGTGCTGGTCGACGCCGGGGTCGAACGGTACACCGCGAAGACCTTCAGCCCGCAGCGCTACACGATCTGGACGATGCAGTCGCAGTATCACAACCTGCCGACGATCCGCGGGATCGGCCAGAGCCCCGGGTTGGAGTTCGCCGCACGCGACCTGTCCTGCGTTGCCGGGGACGACGCGGCCGAGCTGTCGATGGACATCGCCGGCGCGTACGACGAGTCCGCCGGCGTGAAACGCTGGCGGCGGACGATCCGACTCGACCGGGCCGGACGCGGGACGCTGACGGTGATCGACGAGGCCGACCTGGCCGAGCCTACCGACGACGTGACGCTCTCGCTGCTGACCCCTTGCGGCGTGGAGCTCGCGCCCGGGCGGCTCGTCCTTCTCGATACGGACCTGCCGGGCGGCCGGCGGTCGGGCGCGGCGACCGTCGAGTACCCGTCCGAGCTGCTGACGGCTGACGTGGAAGAGGTCGAGCAGACGGACGGGCGGATGCAGAACACGTGGGGCCACGTTCTGCGCCGCATTGTTCTGCACGCTCGGCGTCCGGATGCCGAGGCAGCCTTCGAGCTGCGGATCGCCCCGCGCTGAGCGCCGCGTGACGCGCGGCGCTGAGTTTCATGGTTGCGTCATGGGCGCGGTCTGTTAGCATGGAGGTGGCGAGGAAGGCGATCGGTCCGGCCTCGTCTACGATCATCCGCGATGGCAGAGACATTTCGCCGCGGATCATTTCCATCGAAAGCAGGTGAGCCATGTCCGGGACTCAGGTAACCTGCCCGGAGTGCGGAGTCGTTCTGGCCGTTCCTCCGGGCTGCGAGGGGATGAAGGGCAAGTGCCGCGGCTGCGGCGCGGTGCTCAGGGTGGACGAGCTGCTGGCGAATCAACCGTCGCTCGACGACACGATAGCGGGCTGGCTGAGCGAGGCGCAGTCGTCGTCCGAATCGGCGGGCGGGTCCCGCCGGGTCGCGTCGGCGAAGCCCGCCGCGAAGCGGCCGCCCGCGAAGCGAAAGCCGTCGGCGAAGCCCGCCGCCGGACCGTCCGGCGCGCACCCGCGCTTCGCACTGAGGCTCGACCACGTGGACGCGATGGGGGCGTTCTTCCAGTTCGACTCCCGCGTGCTCTACGATCCGGAATTCCGCGGCAGCTTCCCGCAGAAGTGCGTCGTCTGCGGAGGGCGCGATTCGCTGGC
The DNA here is from genome assembly GCA_964483755.1 of uncultured Planctomycetaceae bacterium. Lineage (GTDB taxonomy): Bacteria > Planctomycetota > Phycisphaerae > SM23-33 > SM23-33 > CAZADC01. The sequence continues at coordinate 3,080 of CAZADC010000377.1, forward strand.
GGTCCACCTGGTCGACTGGTCGGCCAACAAGTCCAAGGGGTCGGGAAGGACGGCCGACCATTCGCCCTGTGTGTTCGACCTCGACCGGTTCAAGGGTGCGTCGGGGCGCGAGATCGTGGACATGATCGGGCGGACGAACCTTCTCAGCGAGCCGTATTGTCTGCCGTTCCCGTACTACGTCTGCCGGTGCTGCTCGCCGGTCGGCGCGCTGGTGACGGACATCCGCACCGCCGAGGACGGCAGGGGGGCGACGTGCGAGCTGGGCATCGCCTCGCTCCAGCAGGCGTACGAGTGGTGCATCGTCGCGTGCGGGAAGGACTGCAAGGCGTCCAAGGCGCTCCGCAAGGCGTCGATGGAGGACACCGAGCGCGACTGGCGGCTGCTCCCGCTGGCGGTCCGCAACCGCATCCGCCAGTGGTACGAGCCGAGCGACGGGGAGAAGTTCGTCGCCTACATCCAGGACGCCGACTTCACCCAGGCCGAGGCGGGGCTCGCCGGCGTGGTGCTGACCGACCGGCGCCTGGTCTACCACAAGTCCCTGGCCGACACGGCGATTCCGCTTAACGAGTCGATTTCGGTCGAGCCCCAGCATGACAACGGGCGGACGAAGGTCCGCATCGAGGCCGGCGGGCACAAGCCGCTGACGCTCTGCGCGAACGAGTCGTCCGCCGCGCGCCTGCAGGCGCTGCTGCGCCGCTACGGACGCCGACGGTAGTCACGCAGCGCGGGCTCGCGGGGGCGGCGGTTGCTGCCGCAGAGGCGCAGAG
>CAZADC010000378.1:0-3822 GCA_964483755.1 uncultured Planctomycetaceae bacterium
CAGGAGCGCGAAATCTTCCGGGCCGTGCTGGCGGTGTCGGAGGATGCGCCGGTCGCCTACGTGGACTTCCCCGACAACATCACCGCCCCGACGATCGGGGAGGCGAACTTCCGCACCTACAACCTGCCGCTGTACCGCGAGCTGTCCGGCATGCTGGCCGAGCGGGGAATCCCCGTCTTCTGCCACATGGACGGCGACCTGCGAGCGCTTCGCGAGGCGATCGGCGAGTCGGGGCTCGGCGGGCTGGACAGCTTCTCGCCCGCGCCGGACAACGACATGAGCGTGGCCGACGCCGTCGGCGCCTGGCCGGGGATGCGCCTGTTCCTGAACTTCCCGTCGTCGGTGCACCTCGCTGCTCCGGACGTGGTCTACGAGCGGGCTCGGACGATCCTCGACGAGGGCGGACGCACCGGGCGAATGTGCATCCAGATTTCCGAGAACGTGCCGCCGGGCGTCTGGCGGCGGAGCTTTCCACAGATTCTCCGGGCGATCGAGGACTTCGGTCCGCCGCTCGGCTGACGGAGGACGATTTCCATGGCCGATCTCACCACGCGCGAACGGTTCCGGCGAATGCTGGAGCACAAGGAAGCGGACCGCATCCCGATCACCGACAGTCCCTGGTCGTCCACGATCGAGCGATGGCGGTGCGAGGGCATGCCTGCCGACGTGAGCTGGGTGGACTATTTTGACGTCGATCACGTCGTGCCGATCGGCGTGGACATCACGCCGCAGTACCCGGCCGAGGTTGTCGAGGACGCCGAGGACTACACCGTCTTCACCACCGGGTGGGGCGCGACGCTCAAGAACTGGAAGCACGCCAACTCGACCCCGGAATTCCTCAACTTCACGGTCACCGATCCCGACGCGTGGGCCGAGGCGAAACGGCGCATGACGCCGACCCGCGACCGCGTCAACTGGGAGCACCTCGAGAAGAACTACCCCGTCTGGCGCGAGAAGGGCTACTGGATCGAGGCGCAGTTCTGGTTCGGCTTCGACGTGACCCACTCCTGGATGGTCGGCACCGAGCGATTCCTCTTCGCCCTTGTCGAGAACCCCGAGTGGTGCACGGATATCTTCAACACGTACCTGGACATGGACATCGCCCTGTTCGACACGATCCGGGAAGCCGGGTACGAGTTCGACATGATCCGCTGGCCGGACGATCTCGGCTACAAGCACAACCAGTTCATGTCCCTGGACATGTTCCGGGAGCTGATCAAGCCCGTGCACAAGCGGGCGATCGACTGGGCGCATTCGAGGGGCGTCTACGCCGGCCTGCATTCCTGCGGCGACGTGAACCCCTTCGTGCCGGAGTGGGTCGAGATGGGCCTGGATCTGCTCAACCCGCTGGAGGTCAAAGCGGGCATGGACCCCGTCGCCCTCAAGAAGACGTGGGGCGACGACCTGACCTTCCACGGCGGGATCAACGCCGTCCTGTGGGACGACGTGGACGCCATCACGGCCGAGATGGAGAAGGTCATCCCCGCCATGAAGGAAGACGGCGGGTACGTCTTCTCGTCGGACCACTCCGTGCCGTCCAGCGTCAGGCTCGAGAACTTCCGCCACATCGTGAACAAGGCGAAGGAACTCGGCTCATACGAATGATGCGCCTCGCAACAGGTCGGAGCCTGTACCGGATGAGCAACCACGCCTCTCCACCCCGGCAGCACAGCCTCGGATGTCAACGCCTGCGTGTGCGCCCAAGCCTACTGCACCGATGTACCGCCCTGCGTCAACGCCGACAGCCCCGTGGCCCAAAAACCTTACAGGCATTTCTGCAGGCAGTTTTCGGCAGGCGAGTACGCAAGGGCGAAGCAGGTCCTCGCGGAGTTGGAGAGGGCTTACGGCAACCTGCCGGCGTTCTGATCCCGCGGGCGTCGCGCAGTCGTGGCGTCTGGTTGCCACGCCCGCGGTAGCGCGATAGGGTCTGAGCGGAGGCAGGTTCAGTGCCGGCGCCGCAGCAGTGTGGCCAGGCCCCCCAGACCCCCCCCAGGCCCAGCAGCGCCAGCGTGCCCGGCTCGGGAATGACCAGGGAGACCTGGCTGTTGGTGCCGTCGCCTTAATCGGGCGCGTAGCCGTCCGGGAGGCCGGGGCTTTCGAATGTGCCGGTCAGCGCGCCGGTGCAGGTGGCAATCACGTCGGACTGCGCCCTGGCCGGGCCGCCGGTGACCGTCAGCGTCGAACCGGCCTGGAGGTTCAGGGCTCCATCGACGACCAGCAGGTCGCCGTTGCCGAGGTCGTCGATCTCCACGGCGAAGGCCACCTCGCCGACCACACTCAACTGCCCGATGCTGCCGCCGGGAGCCAGCGTGCCATCGGCGCCGACGGTTACCGTCTGGTCGGCGGCCAGGCCGATGGTTCCCTCGTCGCCCAGCAAGGCTGCATTGCCGAACCCGCCGACGGTGCAGTCGCTCTGGCCGGAGGTGGTGCCGTTGACGATCAGCGTGCCGTTCTCCACGCGGGTGGGCATGCTGCTGTACGTATTGTCCCCAGAACCCATCGCCCTCGCACGTCAGTAACCCCCACAACGCAACCGGCTCGCCCGCAGATTCCGCCGGCGTTTGGGGTTTGTCTGGAGGGGCGGAGCCCCTTACATTGGAGGGAGCGAACGGGCTGGACGCGCCCGACATCGGCCGGAGGCGTCCGTCGAACCGGCCTGTGTCCGGCATGCCCGATTCGGGCCTGGAGCGTGCTGGATTCGGAGCCGGCGTGCCGGCAGGCGTCCGCCGCTTGTCGGATGCTGCGACCGAACCGGAACGGGCGGAACTGCATGAACGTCCTGCTGACATCGCGATCAACTCATCCCGGCCCTCGATCACGGCCGGCGGGATTTACGCTGATCGAGCTGCTGATGGTGGTCCTCATCATCGGGCTGCTCGTGTCGATTCTGCTGCCGTCGCTCTTGCAGGCGCGTCTGCTGGCGAAGCGGGTGGCGTGCATGGTGAATCTCAAAGCCGTCGGCAGCGCTGCGTCGGTGTACCAGGTCGAGCACCGCGGCTGGGTCCCGGTCTGTTTCAGGAACTTCGACGCGAAATACCCGAACCCCTGGAAGTGCTGGCGGGTCCGGCTGCTGGCGTACGCGCCGGGATACAGGGCGTTCAACTGCCCGGCGGGGCGGGACACGCCGGAGCTCGGCGAGGTGTTCCACTCGGAGGCGGAGCTCCGCAGCGACGAGCGGGAGGGCACCGCCAACGCCGGCAGCTACGGCATCATGCACCAGTGGTCGCTGCCCTCCTTCGAGACGGAGAATCACCTCGGGGAGGTCATGCGGGGCAACCCGAGCCTGAGCAACGCCTTTCCGACCGAGCCCGGGGTGGCGTGGGCGGACCCGGCCGGCAGCGTCTACGTGGCGGACTCCGCCATGTGCAAGGGGCCGCTCGAGTATCCGACGAAGAGCCACTACGGGTACGGCACGTCGTTCATCAACCCGCCTTCGGCGCCGGGGTACTCCGCTACGGGCGTCAGCCGACGGTTCGCCGATCGGCACGCAGGGACGAACTGTCTGTTTCTGGACCAGAGCGTGGTGAGCTACGAGACGAGCGTGCTGGACGGCATGGAGGCCGGCGAGCCGGGGTGCGTCTGGGACGTGGAGTGACCGCCCGTGCGGCCGTCCGGCGGACTCAGTGCTGCGCGTGCGGTCGGCGCCGTCGTCGTACGGCGACCAGCGTGCCGGCGAGCAGGACCAGGCCGGCGGTCGGTTCCGGGACGGCCGTGATCCTGGCCCCGAAATCGGCGGGGGGATCAGAGGGGATGTTCGTTGGAACGTCGCTGAACATCAGGGCGTACCACTCGATGTCCGACTCTTCCTTGTTCCAGCAGTAG
>CAZADC010000379.1:0-3809 GCA_964483755.1 uncultured Planctomycetaceae bacterium
AGTAGGGCTGCATGTCTGCCGGGCGGCGTGCCGGCTCCGCAGGCATGCTTGCAGCGTGCGCCGGGCGTCCTGGCGGTTCAGCGCTGCGCCTTCTGCATCCGCGCCAGGTCGCGCCACGTGGCGGCGGCCTCGTCCATCAGTTTCATGTTCTGCAGCGACAGCGCCAGCGACGCCCGCACCGACGCGTTGTGCGGGGCGCCGTCGGCGGCGGCCTCCATGTGCCGGACGGCCTTGTCGAACTCGCGCCGATCGGTGTAGAGCACGCCCAGGCGGTAGTGCAGGTCGACGTAGTGCGGCTCGATCTCCAGCGCGGCGCGGAAGCTCGCGATTGCCTCGTCCAGAAGGCCCAGCTCCTGCTGCGTGATGCCGAGCTTGATCAGCGCCTGGACGTACGCCGGATGCAGCTCGACGGCTTGGGAAAACTCCCGGATCGACTCGCCGAGGCGCCCCTGGCTTCGCAGGAGCACGCCGTAGCGGTAGTGCAGGTCCGGGCGCTCGGGGAATTGCTCGACCTGCTCGGCGTGGCGGTCCACCTGGGCGTCAAGCAGGTCATCGTTGTCGAGACTGATCTCCGGCAGCGCGGTGTCGTCCTCGCCGGCAAGCGCGTCGGACAGCGCGTCGGCGGCCGCGGCCTTGAGCTGGAGACGCGCCACCTCGCACAGGAGCACGCTGCTGTTGGGCTCGACCGCCCCGGCCAGTTCGAACGTGTCGATCGCCCGATCCCGCTCGCCCGCCGCCGCCTGCGCCACGCCGAGCCCGACGTAGTGCGTCAGGAGCTGATCGTTCTGCTCCAGCGCGCGGTGGAACGCCTCGGCCGCTTCCTCCCAGCGCCCGCAGCTCAGGTGGTGCGTGCCCAGTCTCGCCATCGCCTCGAGATAGTCCGGCTCGATGTCCAGCGCGCGGCGGTAGTGCGTTACGGCGGAGTCGTCGTCGCCCACCTGCCCGTACAGGTCGGCGATGCGGCAGTGCAGGTCCGCGAAGTCGCCCTGCCGCTCGAGCAGTTGTTCCAGGCGCCCGATCGCCTCTCGGGTCTGCCCGTCGGCAATCAGCGCCTCGACCTCGTCGTCGATCAGCGCCCAGTTTTCGGGCTCGAGCGCGATCGCCGCCTCGAAGGCCTCAACGGCTTCGGTGTGCCGCCCGGCGCGGTGCAGCAGGTGCCCCAGCGCCCCGTACGTCTCCGCGCGCTGCGGGTCGGCGTCCAGGTCGGCGCGGTACTGGACGATCGCCTCCTCCACGTCGTCCTGCGCGATCGCCGCCGCCGCCAGACGCAGGCGCGCGGCGCGGCAGCCCTCGTCACGCTTCAGCGCGTCGCGGTAGTACTCCCGCGCTTCGTCGGTACGGCGCAGCTTCTCGCAGCAGAAGCCCATGGCGAACAGCACCGGCGCCTCGCCGGGGCGGATGCGGTTGGCTGTCTGAAGCTCATCCAGGGCCTCGCCACAGTCGCCCCGCTCGTCCAGGGCGGCCGCCAGGGCGAGCCGGGCGGCGAGCAGGTCCGGTCGCTCGCGGCAGACGGACGAAAGGTGCTCGACCGCCTCATCGAGCTGCACCGCCCGCAGGTGGGCGAGCCCCAGCTTCAGGCGCAGCTCGGGCACTTGCGGGTGATTCCGGCAGTCCTCGACCAGCTGGGCGACGCTCCGCGTCTGCGGAGACCAGAAGTAGCGGTCGAGCACGTCGCCGACGTCCCGGTCGAGACCCCGGCCAAGCAGTTCCAGCAGGTGAGACATCGGCCCTCCTTACGCCGCCAGAGCGTTGAGCCCGTCGGTCGCCCGGGCGTAGTCCGCTTTCAGTTCCAGCGCCCGGCGGAAGTGCTGCCGGGCCTCCGCGTCGCGCCCGCCCCGGCGAAGCAGCTCGCCCGCGCGACAGTGCACGTCCGGATAGTCGGCGCCGCAGACGGTCGCCCGACGGCACCAGTCGCCCGCCCGGTCGAGCTCGCCGAGCGTTTCGTGAATCGTCGCCAACTCCAGCATCGCGTCGGCGTATCGCGGGTTCAGCTCGACGGCGCGCTCCGCCGACCGCCGGGCGGCCCGCAGACGCCCCAACCGCCGGAAGATCCGCGCCCCGTGGCGGTGCAGGTCCGCGCGGTCGGGATGCTCGGCCAGCGCCATCTCGTTCGCCTCCGCGAGCAGACCCATCAGCTCCGCGTCGGCGTCGCTCGCCGGCAGCGACAGCAGCGCGTCGAGGAAGTCCGGGTCGCTTGCGATGTACCGCGCCAGGCGCCAGTGCTCCGTCTCGCCGCGCGGGTCGTTCAGCTCGCTGATCCGCAGAGCCACCTGCCCGCCCTGCTGCTGCACCGCCCGCGCCGCCAGCGCCACGTGATAGGCGACCAGCACGTCGTCGCCGCGAAGGTCCAGCGCCCGCTGGAACGAATCCAGCGCCGCCGTCGCGTCGCCCTGCGCCGCCCGGACAAGCCCGAGACGGAAGTGCGCCTCCGGGTCGATCGGCCGGGCCGCAACGGCGCGGCCCAGCGATCCCGTCGCCTCCTCGTATCGTCCCTCGGCCGCCTGGAAGAGCCCCATCTGAAGGTGGAGGGCGCCCTCGCCGCCCAGCCGCCGCATCGCGGCTGTGATCGTCATCTGCGCGGCCACCCGTCGCCCGCTGTTCCACTGGGCGCGCGCCACGGCGGACCAGGCGCGGGCATCCCGCCGGTCGTGCGGCACGTTGCGCTCGATGCGCGCGACGGCGCCGTCGTCGCTGGCGCGGGAGCTGAGCAAGTACTCGGCGAGCCCGCTCCGCCGCCCCAGTGTCGCGGCGGCTGCGCGGAGATGCGCCTCGGCGAGATGGAACCGTCCGCGACGCAGTTCCCGGACCCCCATCGCCCGTCGGGACAGCCCGGCGTAGAAGCCCGCCAGGCGGGCGATCACGTCATCGCCGGCGCTGGCCGGGGTCAGCACGGCAGCCGCCTGCTCGTAGCGTCCGGAATGGTACAGGGACACGCCCCGGACGTAGCTTTCCTCTCGTTGCGGCGTCACGTCGGAATCGCCTTTCACTTCGTCTCGCTCCTCCAGAGCACTTATCGGCTCGGAGGGGACCGGAGTGAAATCCGCGGACGCGGAAATGGCGCCCGCACCGAGAATTGTGGCGGACTTCGCGACGCTCAGTACGCGCCGCGGGCGGAGAGAACGGCCGGGATGGTCTGGAAGAGAATCAGCAGGTCCAGCACCAGGCTGCGATGCCGGACGTAGTAGAGATCAAGCCGGACCCATTCGTCGTAGGTGAGTTCGCTCCGCCCGGAGATCTGCCACAGACAGGTCAGCCCCGGCTTGACGGCCGTTCGGAGGGTCGCCGAGCCGGTGGTCCGCCGGGCCTCGGGCAGCCAGAGCGGGCGAGGCCCGACCAGCGACATCTCGCCCTTGAGCACGTTGATCAACTGCGGGAGCTCGTCGATGCTGCTGCGGCGGAGGAACCGGCCGATGGGCGTCAGGCGGGGATCGTCGGCGATCTTGAACACCGGTCCGAACTGCTCGTTGCGGGGCCCGAGGAAGGCCCGGTCCGCCTCCGCCCCCTCGCACATGGTCCGGAACTTGTACATCGTGAACGGTCGTCCCCCCAGCCCCGCACGCTCCTGCCTGAACAGCACCGAACCGCGGGAGGTCAGCTTGATCGCGACCGCGACGATGAGCATCAGCGGCAGCAGGACGATCAGCGCGATCGACGCACCCACGACGTCCAGCGCCCTGCGAATCGCCTCGTTGCTCGGGGCCGCCACGTCGCGTTCGACCGGAGCGGTGTGCGCTATATCCACGGCATCCTCCTGTCCGCGGGCCGTAACCATCCGGCGCCTACTTCAGCCGCACGTTGCCAGCCGGTAG
>CAZADC010000380.1:0-3805 GCA_964483755.1 uncultured Planctomycetaceae bacterium
GAGATCTGTTGTCGCCGGCCGCCTCGCCCGGCCGGAACCGCTTCCGGCGCGCAGACTTCCCACACAGAGGAGCATCGCTCCCCAAAAACCCAGAAAAGACCCTGCAACCCACTTGGCGAACGCCGCAGGCTGCCCCGGTAAATCCGGCGAGTTTGCGTCCTTAAACGCAGGACCCCGACCAACGCGAACCAGAGACGGCATGGCCCGGCGCGCCAAATACCCCGCCGAATGCAGACAACCTTCACCGCCGCAGCCCGAACGTAAAGGCGCAACCGCCTCGACATCAACGAATGAAAGCCCACCCAGGAGAATGGGCCGTTACGCCCATACAGAAAGTCCACCCGACTTATCCCAATATTCTCCCCCGTTCTGCGGAGTGTCAACAAGATTTTCGGGAGATCAATCAGAAATCAGAAAATGAGGCGCGACGGCATTCCGGCGGGCGCCAGGCGATCTCCGTGCGTGGTCCCTGCGCAGTTCAGCGCAATCGGTCCGTCCGCTTTGCCGGCTCGCGTGAGGAATCGTACGGTTGCTCGTGGAGGACAGCGGCGAGTCGGCGCCGAGTGAGCGCCCGACTCGCCCGGTCGAAACCCACGGAGGTAACGACAATGTTCAGGACAATTTGTGCATGCGTGTGCGCGGCCGTTCTTGCGGCGGCGAGCCCCGCGTCGGCGAGTCTGATCGTCTACGCCAACCACAGCGACTACACGCCCGTGCCGGGCGGAAGCCTCACGGACGTGCAGATGACGGTCGACCTGTCGGTGAGCGGATCCGTCGCGGTGATGTCGTTCACGAACACCTCGACGGGGCTGGAGGAATCCGCCTCGTTCAAGGAGATCGTGCTCGACACCTACGATGATGACGTCGCTGCGGCGCTGCTCTGGGACCCGGTCATCCTGACCGACACCAAGTCGGTGGGGTACGACTTCGGGCCCTCGAACGGGCTGCCGGGCTTCCAGAGCGTGACCGACGACGCCTGGCCGCTGGTGGAGTTCCAGGCCGACGCGCCGCCGCCGAAGATGGGGCTCAACCCCGGCGAGTCGATGCTGGTGCAGTTCGCCACGTCGCTGCCGGACGGGTCCGACATCTACGACTACCTGGCGGCGTTCAACGGCGGAGACGACACCGGCGCCTGGAGCGTCGGCTTCCACGCGATCAGCGTGGACACGGTCGGCGGCGAGAGCGTCAGCGGAATGGCGACGCCCGCCGTCGTGCCCGAGCCGGTAACGATGACCGCCCTGGTTCTGGGCGGCGCCGGACTCACGATGCGTCGCAGGCGATGAGCTGAGCCGTTGAGTGAGGAGGGAAGCTGCACACGCGAGGAGCCAGGCCGCCGTCCGGACCCCGAAGGGACCGCGACGGCGGTCTCGCCTTGCGCTGTCGCCGGACACCCGCGCCGCAGCCGCCCGACGCCGGGATGCCCCGGCTGCCGTTGACGCCGGCCGCTCAGAGAATCGCGCAGGCCGCCAGAATCAGCGCCGCCGACCCGCCGGCGAGGACCAGCACCTCGGCTGCACCGGCCAGGATGGAGTAGATGCTCTGCATCGCAGGACTCCTTCGTCCATTCACCCCATCGGTCGAGCGGACGGGAAAACTTGAGCCCGGAGGGAAGACCCGCGTCGCCGGCTAACCCCTTTGCAGGACGCACTTTACGGGGATTTCCGTCCAACACAATTTGCGGGGTGTTACGGCAGCCCAAACCCCCAGATGTTGGGGTAGACCGGCCTTTCAGGCTGTGCGGAACGGTCTGAAGCCCTGTCCCGCCGTTGCGATCCCGTGCGGTAATGCCGCTCAGGAGCTCTTCGCGCCCTCGTCCACGATCAGCACCCCCGTTCCGCTGATCGCGTCGTTCTTCAGGTCCTGCAGCGCCCGGTTCGCCTCGGCCAGCGGATAGGTCGTCGTGCGGGCCCGGACCGGGATCCCGGCCGCCTCGGCCAGCAGCTTCCGCCCGTCTTCCCGCGTGTTCGCCGTCACGCTCCGCAGGTCCCGCTCGTAAAACAGGCACTCCTCGTAGTCCATCTCGGGGATCGGCGTCATGTAGATGCCCGCGTTGGCGAGCGTGCCGCCCTTGCGCAGCTTGCGCATGGCGTCGGGAACGAGATGCCCGACCGGCGCGAAGTTGATCGCGCTGTGCACCTCCGCCGGCATGTCGGCCGCGTTCTCGCCGACCCACTTCGCGCCCATCTCCTTCGCCAGGCGGCGGTGGTCGGCGCCGCGGGTGACCACGTACACGTCGATCCGGCGGTGAAGCGCGATCTGCATCACCACATGGGCGCTGCTGCCGAATCCGTAGATCGCCAGCGACCCGCCCGACGGGCAGTCGCACCGCGACAGCGCCCGGTAGCCGATGATCCCCGCGCACAGCAGCGGCGAGGCCGCCGTGTCGTCGAAGGCGTGCGGGATTCGGTAGGCGAAGCTCTCGTCCACGACGGCGTGCTCGGCGTACCCGCCGTCGGCGTGATAGCCGGTGAACCGCTGGTGCTCGCAGAGGTTCTCCCGCCCGCTCGTGCAGAACTCGCACTCCCCGCAGGTGTGCCGCAGCCAGGCGACGCCGACCCGGTCGCCCTCGGCGAGCCGCCGACAGCCCGCGCCGACCTCGTCCACGACGCCGACGATCTGATGGCCGGGGATGATCAGCAGCTTCTCCCGCGGCAGGTCGCCCTCGATGACGTGCAGGTCCGTCCGGCAGATCGCGCAGCAGCTCACCTTCAGGCGGACCTCCCCGGCCGCGGGATGCGGATCGTCCACCTCCCGCAGCTCGAGCGGCGAGGAGGAGATGTCCGCGATGTCGTCCAGCACCATGGCCTTCATGGGCTCTCCTCGACAGGCGTTGACTGCGCCATTCTACGCGGACGGCGCCCCGGCGTGTCCGCGACAGATTCGCGGTCTACTCCCACTCCGCGGCCGAGTCGGCCGCCCGGCGGTAGTTGGCGTCCAGCTCGCCGTGCATGAGCAGGACGGCGGCGATGCGACGGGCGACGGCGGTGACGTGGCGGGCCTCGTCGCTTCGCAGCGGACGGCCCAGCAGGCCCAGCTCGCGGTAGCTCAGCCACTTCTTGATGACCTGGTATCCGCCAATGAAGTAGTCCCACACGCCCGCCGGCACGTTCCGCCAGCAGGCCTTGTCGTTGAGGTAGACGTCGCGCGTGTCGCCGCCGAGCAGGTCGGCGACGTCCGCATGCATCATCCCGCTTCGCTTCGCGGCGGCCTTCATCGCGTCCGCCTCGGGCGGCGAATACTCGCGCGTGACGACGCGACCCTTTCCGGGCATGGTGACGCCGCCGCGTCCGGCGTATCCCCACCCCGCCGTCAGGGCGAGATCGCCCGCGTCGGCGTCCAGCGCGCCGCCCACGCCGGTGACGACGGCGACGGTCCGCAGGAGGGGATCGACCTCGCCGGCCGTCACGCCCTCGACGTCCCGCTCGGCGTCGAGCAGCGCCGCCAGCCGCCGTCCCAGCCCGGCCGACGCCTCCAGCGCCCCCGCGTCGCCCGGCAGCGGAATGCGGGGCCAGTCGCGGCGGATGCCGTCGGCGTTCTCCGCGATGTAGGCCGGGCTGTAGCCGACGGCCAGCGCGTGCATCCAGATCAACCCGGCCTTTCCGGCGTCCGCGTCCGGGTCTGTGATGCCCAAGGATGCCAGGTAATCCCGAGCGGGCGTCGACAGATTGGCCTTCGGCTCCACCTCGAACATCGTCTCCTGCGCACTCTTGCTGCCGGTGGGGGCGATGCGAAGCGGGAAGCATGCGGCATCGGGCGCGAGAAGATGGTCATCGGACAATCCGGGGCAGAAGTACATCGGCGCCCC
>CAZADC010000381.1:0-3764 GCA_964483755.1 uncultured Planctomycetaceae bacterium
ATCGCCGTCGCGGTGGTGGACTACGACGGTATCGGCATCGACACGCCCGAGGACTACGCGGCCTTTGTCGCGAGAGTGAAACGCACGGACGGCTGAGGGCTTCGCCCCGGCCGAGGAACGAGCAGAATGGGAAAGGACATGCAGTGAAACCGATCGCGCTTCAGATGTACACGCTGCGGGAGATGGCGGCGGAGGACTTTCGGGGGACCGTCGAGAAGGTCGCCGGATTGGGCTACAAGGGCATCGAGTTCGCCGGGTTCTACGACACCGATCCGAAGGAGGTCCGCAAGTGGCTGGACGATCTCGGCATCGTGTGCTGCAGCTTCCACGGCCCGCTGGTCACGCCTGAAAATCGAGCCGAGCAGGTGGACACGGCCGGGGCGCTGGGCGCCGCGATGCTGGTCAACCCCTACCAGTCGGCCGAGCAGTTCGCCACCGCGGAGACCATCGAGCGGCTGGGTGAGCAGCTCGCCCGGTCGGCGGAGCTGCTGGCGCCGGACGGCATCCGGTTCGGTTACCACAATCACTGGTGGGAGATGGCCGAGGTGGACGGGCGCTACGCCCTCGATCGCCTGCTGGGCAGCTCGGGACAGGCCTTCTGCGAGCTGGACACCTACTGGGCGGCGCATTTCGGCGACGTGGACGTTCCCCCCCTGGTCGCGAAGCACAAGAAGAAGACGCCGCTGCTGCACATCAAGGACGGGCCGCTCGCGCAGGACGAGCCCCACACGGCCGTCGGGTCGGGAAAGATGAATGTCCCGGAGGTCATCGCGGCCGCCGACGAGGAAACGCTCGAATGGGTGATCGTCGAGCTGGACACGTGCGCCGGCGACATGTTTGAGGCCGTCGCGAAGAGCTACAGGTACCTCACGGGCGAAGGCCTGGCGGAAGGCGCAAAATAGACCTTCGAGCCCGCCCTGCCGTCGATGATCGGCGGTGCGAGCCGACGGGCGGGTATGCTCTGCGCAAGGATGGGGCGGTCAGCGCGGCGTTACAGACTGCGCCCGATCGCCTCGGCGATGCGCCGCATGACGGGCATCAGCTCGGACAGGGCCCGCGGCGTCACGGATTGCGCCCCGTCGGACATGGCGTGCTCGGGATCGGGGTGGCATTCCAGCAGCAGCCCGTCCGCCCCCGCCGCGACGGCGGCCCGGCACATCGCCGGGACCAGGTGCGCGTGTCCCGTCCCGTGTGACGGGTCGATCAGCACGGGCAGGTGCGTCCGCTCGTTGAGCTCCGGCACGACCGCCAGGGGCAGCGTGTTGCGGACGTAGCTCTCGAACGTCCGGATGCCGCGCTCGCAGAGGATCACCTGGTTGTTGCCGGCGTTGATGACGTACTCGGCCGCGAGGAGGAACTCCTCCACGGTCGCCGACATGCCGCGCTTGAGCAGGACGGGTTTGCCGCAGTTCCCGACGGCCTCGAGCAGCGGGTAGTGCTGCATGTTGCGGGCGCCGATCTGGAGCACGTCGGCGTATCGGGCGACCTCCTCGACCTTCTCGAGGCTGACCACCTCGGTCACGACGGCGAGCCCGGTCCGCTCGCGGGCCTCGGCGAGCAGCTCGAGCCCCTCGACGCCGAGCCCCTGGAAGGAGTAGGGGCTGGTGCGGGGCTTGTACGCGCCGCCGCGGAGCCCGACCCCGCCGGCGGACTTGACGGCGTCGGCGGCGCGGAGAATCTGCTCGCGGTTCTCGACGGCGCAGGGGCCGGCGATGACGGCGACCTTCTGCCCGCCGACGGGGAAGCCCTCCGGGCCGATGCAAATCTGCGTGCGGGTCTTCTTGACCTCCGTGGAGGCCATCTTGTACGGGGCGAGGATGGGCACGATCCGCTCGACCATCGGGGCGTTCTCGATGGCGCCCTTGTCGACCGACCGCTTGTCGCCGATGCAGGCGACGACTGTGCGGTCCGTGCCGCGGATCACGTGGTCCTTCAGGCCGAACTCGCGGATCAGGTCGATCACGTGCTGCACCTGCTCCTCGGCGGCGTCCGGTTTCATTACGACGATCATGGGGGTGCTCCTGTGGGAAGCGCTTGGGGAAGGCGACGAAACGGTCCGATCGGGCGCCGACGGGGTCCCGTCGGCCTGCGACGGACCTACCCGCGGCGCCGACGCCAGAGCCAATAGCCGCGCCGCACCGCGAGAGAACCGATCGCCCCGGCAAAGCCGCCGGGCGCAGCCGTCGCGCATCGCCGCGCAAGCCGCGCCCGGAGAATCTCCACGTTGTCCCGGAGCGTGTTCATCGAATCGGTCCGTTCCGCGCCCGTCAGGAGGGCGAGCCCATGCATTATACACCCGCCTCCGGAGGCGACAAGAGGGTTTGCGCGCTCCCTTTGGTGTCGGCGCATCGCGGTTGTCGCCTCACGGGCGATCTGGTCTAATGAAGGGTCTGCTGACGATCCGGACCATCCCGTTCACCTGCAACGTTACGGAGAGCGCATGAGCGTCAAGGCAATTGATCTTCGCCGCGGCATGGCCGTCGAGTACAAGGGCGGCATCTGGGTGTGCGTCTCGAACCAGAAGGTCGCCAAGGGCAACTGGCGCAGCTACCAGTCGATCCAACTCAAGAACATCCGGACGGGCCAGACGGCCGACGACCGCTTCCGCACCGACGAGCAGTTCGAGCAGGTCATGCTCGATCGCAAGCAGATGGAGTACCTGTACACGGACAACACGGGACACGTAATGATGGACCCGGACACGTTCGAGCAGACGCACCTGCCCCGCGAGCTGCTCGGCGAGCAGGAGGTCTTCCTGACGCCGAACATCACGCTGGAGGTGGGGTTCGTCGAGGGCAACCCGATCACCGTCGAGATGCCCAACACCGTCGAGCTGAGCGTTACCGACACGCCGCCCGAGGTCAAGGGCGCCACGGCCACCAACCAGCTTAAGGACGCCGTCTGCGAGGGCGGAGCGCGCATCAAGGTCCCCCCGTTCATCGAGAACGGCACCGTCGTCAAGGTGGACACGCGGACCGGCGAGTACCTCGGCAGGGCGTAGAACCCCGCGCCGCCGCGCCCCGGATGCGCTTTCCACGACACGGGCCGCGGCCGGCCGGCGCCGGCGCCTGACGCAGCGGGCCCTCGCACTCGGCGATTCACTGCTAATGCGCGGGGGCCATCGGTTCGATAGGGGTAGTGAGGGTCGGGCAAATGAGTCTTCCGAAGCACCCGCTGCGCCTTCCGCATGCGCAGCCGCGGCGGGAGACCCGTCGATATTCCGCATCCTTTGGAGCGATCGACCATGCCTGACAGTGGAACTCCCCGCGCCGCATTCCGCGGCCGCGCTCTCGCGCCGTACGCCGTCCTGGGTGTGGCGGTTCTCGCGGCGCTGAGTCCGGCCGTTCTTCACTGGGGGTGGCACGAGCTGTCGCATGAAGCGTGGGTCAGCGGCAGCGCGTACACGCTGCTGGCGTTCTTCGGCGCCGCGGCCGCGATCGCGCTCGCCGCGGCGCTGCTGCACGGACACTGGCGCGCGGACGGACGCATCATCGCTGTCGCCGCCGGGCTGATCGCCATGGGGCTGATGTGGATCGTGATCGTCCTGATCGCGTTGGCGATGCGATACCAGGCGATGGCGGGGTGGCACCAGCGCGCCGTTCTGCAGCGCAGTCTCTCGGAGCTGATTGCGGCGGGGCTGCTGGCGGCGGTGTGGTTGCAGCCGCGCCGTCTCGCGCGGCGTCCCGCGGACGCCTGGGTGGGCGGCGGAATGGCCGCGCTGGCGGCGACACTCGTGACGATCACGCTGCCCGCGGCGTGGCTTC
>CAZADC010000382.1:0-3758 GCA_964483755.1 uncultured Planctomycetaceae bacterium
CCCCACCCGTTCGGTCGTGCGGGCGGTTCTCCCCCGGCCGCCTGCGACAGACCCCCACGACCTTCTATGAGTGAGGCGTCGGGTTCAAGCATGGATTGCGGGCAATTCCGCTCGGTCGTCCGTCTTACGGTTCATCCTTCTATGGCGGGTCGCTGTGCGCCCGAATATGGTTTGGGCGGCCCGGGCGGGTATTCTCCGGGAGCAGGATCGCGTCGCACTCGCGGCGCGTCCTGAAGGTCGCGGCGACGTCCGCCGGGCCATGCCGTTCGACGGTTCGAACCGGACGGTGATTCTCAGGTTGTTGCGACGGCGGCGCGTCCGTCGGCCGCGCGCTGACGGTCGAAGCGTGTTCGGTCTCGCAGCATGGCGTGGATGCTCCGGACCAGCATGCGGGCGACCACGATGCGGGCGATCTTCGGCCCGCGTCTGCGCTCGACGCGTTCGTAGGCCGCGCTGTAGCGGGGCACGCGTCGGGCCCAGAAGGTCGCCTCGATCAGGTAGTGCCGGAGGTGCTTGTCCGTCCCGCCGCCGCCGATGCGGCCTTCCCTGCGGCTGCCGTCGGACTCCCGGACGCCCGGGGCCAGGCCGGCGAAGGCGACCAGCTGCTCGCTGCTGCGGAACCGCTGAATGGGCCCGATCCGGGCCAGGATCGACACGGCCGCCGCCGGCCGAGGACCCCCTCACGGTCCGCGCCGGCGAGTTGGCCGACCAGCTCCAGTCGCTCGCGTGCGCCGGCGGGGCCGGGGACGAGTTCGAGCGGGCCGTCGGCGATGCGTTCGCCTTTCTCGGCTTCGACAGCCGGGTGATGGGCGGTCCCGGCCGGCCGGACGTGCTGCTCGACGCGGCGATCGGCAAGGACTCCTATCGCGTACTGCTCGACGCGAAGAGTCGCGGCGGCGGCGTGGTCTCGCAGAACGACGTGAACTTCGAGTCGCTGCGGGCTCAGAAGACGGCCAGCGGAGCCCGCCACACGGCCGTCGTCGGTCCGGACTTCGCCGGCGGGAACCTGGAACAGTGGGCGGAGGAGCACGGAGTCCGGCTGATCACCGTCGAGGACCTGCGGCAGCTGCTTCTCGCCCACGCGGTGTGCCCGCTGCCGCTGGACGCCTTCGGGGCGTTCTTCCGCGGCGGCGGCTCGACGGACGACGGGGCGCTGTCGGACCTGGTCGCCGAGTCCGAGAGCATCCTGCAGATGATGGAGCTGGCCCACCGCGTCTACCGGGCCGTCTGCGACCACCAGGAGTCCGACGCGACGCTCGACGTGAACGCCCTGTACTTCATCCTGGAGCAGGCGTATTCGAGCGACATGATCGAGGCGGCCGTGGCGTTCCTTCGGTCGGAGGTGATCGGCGCCGTCGGCGTCTCGGAGACGGACAGCCTGTACACCCGCCTCGCCCCGGCCGTGCTGGACCAGCACCTCGGCCGGCTTCGGGAGACGATGCGAGGGACGTAGAGCAGCCCGGCGTGCGGAATGACAAGCGGTATCGCTAGAAGGTCTGGCCTTGCACCATCTGGTCCGCGCTGACCGCCAGAAGCGCCCTTCGCCAGTTGAGACGGTTTGGCCATGTCGCGCGGACTGCAGTTGCCTCCCGAACAGTCTGCCAAACCATAAACAATCTGCCGGAGGAGCGACGGACTCTCCCCCGCTCCTCCAACGTCCGGGGCCTTCCTTGACACAATGCTTGAACAGAGCTACTAACTCTTGGCGAAAGGAGTTACGGGTCATGGCGACAAGTCCCTGCGTGGAGTTGACCGGAGACGCCCACATCGTATTCATATCGATTATCAGTCTCCTGGGGCCCCTTGAATCCGTGCCGGACGAGCTGATGCCGCTGGCCAGGGAAAGAGGCGGGGCAGGCGCGAAGCCCGCAGCGATCGGCAATGGATCGGAGCGGAGCGGGAATGCAGATGCGTTTGCCCGTGAAGTAGAGAGATGCACGCAGTGCTGGATTCCACAGGAGCGACCCTTGGGCGAAATCCTTGCCGGTCAGTCTGTCCCCCGGCCGCGCAGCACCATGCGGGATTTTGTTGCGTCCTGGGCTCTGGATCGGGAAGGCCTTTCAGAGTGTCATCGCCGAATCCGGGACGCCCTGCCGCCGGAGGAGCTGCCGGCAGGCATTGCCTTCAGCGTGGAGAGTGCATCCGCCATGCTGTTCAGCTCGGGGACACTGTCGTTTGATGTGACACTTGCCGTTCCCGACGGATGGACCCATCACCGCCGCGCTCTTCTGGCGGCGTTTGGTCCGCGGTCCAGACAGGAACGCCTCGGCTGCAGCGCGATAGAGGCAGCCCTCATTGGCAGGGCTGAAATCGTGCCCAATGGCTCCCAGGACGACGGTCCACTGGCCGACCTCGCGAAGTGCATCCACAAGCAGGTGTCCCCAGAGCAATCTCTTCCTGGTCTGCAAGACATCTCACCCCGATACTATCACGTCCTCTACGCGGGCCAGAGCAGTGTTGATTGCCCCGCACGAGCGACACTGCACTCTGAGCTTCGTTCGCTGATCTACCCTCCGGGCCCCGACTCCGTCCGTTCTCATTCGTCGTACCTGGATGAATTCGCATTTGCGGGAAACGCTTTCTCGATTTACGCTCATGAAGCCCGATGTCCGGTCGGTCTGGCGGGATTCGCCAAGATCATCCAGATATGCGAGCTCCAGTACGACCGCCTGGCGCGCATCTGCGACGGCCTCCATGACGTGCTCGCAACCGATGGGGCCGCGAACATGAAGGAGCTTGCTCGGATGGAGCGGCTAATGCAGGCGAGTTTTTCCGAGCTCACGGCACCCACCTTCAGCTTCAATCATCGTATCCTGTGCCTGAGGAACGATCTCCTCAGACAGTGGGGCGTTGACGACCTCTGGGCTCGAACTCAGGCCCTCGTTGGAGGAGTTCGCGCGAGGCAGAGTGAAAGTCGGCGCAGACTTGAATTCGCCATCGTGTGCATTGGCGGACTGTTCACACTGATCGCACTGGCCCAAGTGGCGTTGGGCGTTATCTTCTGGCTCTGCGGATTTGGGCTCTAGTATTCCGTAACGGGGCATACTGCAATGGAGCTGAGGACCTATGACCAGGCAGGCAGTCGTGATATGGCAGGGCGACGGACAGCCGGCGTCCCATCTGTCTTACGCCACCCGCGTGCATGAACGCTTGGCGGAAGCAGGATTCTCACCGACCACCATCCCGATGACGGAGCGAGCTCCGGCGGACGCTGAACTGGATGCGCCATGTCACCTGATAACCGGTGGCTCAACACCCGTAAGCAAGAGGCCGCCGTGGATGACCCAGGCACTTGAGAGGCTGGCCAAAGTCATACGGCGCGCCCGGCAGGGCAGTGCGTCCGTTGTCGGCATATGCCTCGGTTGTCAGATGCTGGCTTACGCCGTGGCCGGCCGGGATATGTCACAAGGGTCGGGGAATGGACTCGAAATCGGACTGAGCCGGTTGGAGCCCGTGGAAGCGCAATCCGGAATCCCCGCCATTGCGCAGTTCCACTACGAAGAGGTCTCTCCGGCAATCCTGGCCCTGCCCAAAGTCCGGCATCTCTACCGTAACAGCCATTCCCGAGTCCAAGGCTTCTGCGCTTACGGCGCCGCATTCGGGTACCAGTTCCATCCTGAGTTGACACCGGACGATTGCCGTCAAGCCGTTCAGTACAATGCGAGGATGATCGCCGATTACGGAAAGAGCCCGAAGAGTGTTCTTGAGGAGATCGACGACAGGGCGGGGAGTTGGACAGCGGATTCCTTCGAGGATCT
>CAZADC010000383.1:0-3745 GCA_964483755.1 uncultured Planctomycetaceae bacterium
ACGCTCGTGTGGTTCGTCGGGGCCGGGGCGTTCGGGCTCGCGACGAGCATCGCCGCCTCCGTGGAAGCCCTCATCCTGGCGATCGTGCTGCGAGGGCGCGTCGGTCCGTTCGGCGGGACAAAGCTGGCCGCGAGCCTGGCCCGCTCGGCCGTCGCGACCGGTGCGATGGGCGCGGCCGTGTGGGGGCTGCGCGAGCTGCTCGCTCCGTACGGCGACGCGGCTGTCGTGGCGGCGTGCGTCCCGACCGGGGCGATCGTGTTCGTCGTCGCCGCCCGGCTCCTGCGCGCTCCCGAGCTCGGCGAGCTCCGCGGCGCCCTGGCGAGGCGCGGACGCGCCGCCGAGGAAGATGACACGCCCCCCGACGGCGCATAAACTGTAGCGGAACGGAGTTCACGAACATGCTCTATCAGCAGCCGCTGCCCCGCGAATACGTTGACGCGGAACCCGACGCCCTCGCCGGGCGGATCGCCGAGCGGAAGCGCGAGCTCGGCGACGCGCTGGTGATCCTCGGGCATCACTACCAGCGCGACGAGGTCATCGAGTTCGCCGACTTCACCGGCGACTCGCTCAAGCTCTCGCAGCTCGCGGCCGGGCAGGAACGGGCGAAGTACATCGTCTTCTGCGGCGTGCACTTCATGGCCGAGTCGGCCGACATCCTGTCCGGTCCGGAGCAGGTCGTCGTGCTGCCGCACATGCGGGCGGGGTGCCAGATGGCCGAGATGGCCGACGAGGCGGACGTGGCGGCCGCACTCGACGATCTGCGCCGCCTGTGCGGCGGCAAGGTCGTGCCGGTCAGCTACGTCAACTCGACCGCCGCCGTCAAGGCGCTCACCGCACGCGGCGGCGGGGCGTGCTGCACGTCCAGCAACGTCCGGAACGTCTTCGAGTGGGCGCTGCGGGCGGAGTCCGACGGCGGCGCCGGCGCGGAGAAGATCTTCGCGGTTCCGGACCAGCACCTCGCCCGCAACACGGCCGTGGCGATGGGGCGGTCGCTGGAGGACTGCGTCCTCTACGATCCGCAGCTCCCGCAGGGCGGGCTGACCGCACAGCAGGTCCGCGACGCGACGTTCATCCTGTGGAAGGGCTACTGCTACGTGCACCAGAAATTCCGCGGCGAGCACGTCCGCGCCGCCCGCGAGCGCGACCCGGAGGCGACGGTGATCGTCCACCCGGAGTGTCCGCACGAGGTGGTGCGGCTGGCCGACGCGGCCGGGAGCACCGAGCAGATCATCCGCGCCGTCGCCGGCGGCGAGCCGGGCAGCTCGTGGGTGGTCGGCACCGAGGCGAATCTGGTCCATCGCCTGGACGAGCGGCACCCGGACCGGAGCGTTCGCGTGCTGTCCGACACGCCCGCGCTGTGCGCGATGATGTCGCGCATCGACCTGCCGCACCTGGCCTGGGCGTTGGACAACCTGGCGGCCGGGACGATCGTCAACCAGGTCAGCGTGCCCGACGACGTGGCCGCCGACGCGCGCGTGGCGCTGCAGCGGATGATCGACATCAGGGCGCAGCAGGACGTCTCGCGCGGCTGAGAGGGGCGTCGGGGGGGGGCGTCGAGACGCACGAGGGGGGCGGGCCGGTCTGACCGGCCCGCTCGGGAAAGGGGATTCCGGTTCACCTTCCGCCGCCGATCCGCCGATAAGTATCCAGACGCACAGGGCGGGCAGTTCGCGCACGATTCGTACAAGGAGCACGGCATGTCCATGAGGGTGCTGATTGCGGAAACGGACTGGCGGTTCGCCGAGCAGGCGACGCGATACCTCGAAGCGCATGCGCACGACGTCGTGTACGTCAGCCGGGCCGAGGACGTCACGAGCCGGCTTCGCACGTGGCGTGCGGACCTGGTCATCGTTTCCGCCGACCTCGCCGAGGGAACGCTGCTGCGAACGCTCCAAGCCGGCCCGAACCGCCCGGCCATTCTGCTCACCGCCTGGATGGACCGCTTCGATCTCGCCTGGCGGGCATGGCAGAGCGGCGGAGACGAGCTGCTCATGAAGCCCGTGTTCACCCTCGATGACTTCGAGGACGCCGTGCGGGGCGCCCTGCAGAACGCGGCCGCCGGGAAACGCGGCGGGGCGAACAAGCTCGCCGCCTCCGCATAGGGACAGGGAACCCATCGTCCGCGCGATGCGCGGCGGCTGCGACCTCCGCCACTGGCTGCGCGTGCCTGAGCGCGCTGCCGACTCCTCCCCTACGGCTACCAGCTACCGACCACGGGCCACCGGCCACCGTCCTTCGGCTACCCGCCACTGGCTACCGGTTACGGGCTACTGCTGTTGCCCGCCAGCGGATGCGCCTTGTCGTAGACCTTCTTCAACCGCCGGGTCGTCAGGTGCGTGTAGATCTGCGTGGTGGAGAGGCTCTCGTGCCCGAGCATCTCCTGGACGGTCCGCAGGTCGGCGCCGTTGTTGAGCATGTGCGTGGCGAAGCTGTGCCGCAGCGTGTGGGGGCTGACGTCGGGCGGGATGCCCGCGGCGCGAAGGTGCTTGTCCAGGTTGCGGCGGATGGAGCGGTCCGAAAGGCGCCCGCCGTCGCGGTTGACGAACAGCGGCCCGCGTTTCGGCCGGCGACGCATGTCCAGATACCGGTCGATCGCCTCGATCGCCTTGCCGCCGAGCGGGGCGATCCGCTCCTTCTTGCCCTTGCCGCGGATTCGGACCGCCTCGGCGAATTCGTCCAGGTCCTCGATGTTCAGCGAAACGAGCTCGCTGATTCTCAGGCCTGCCGAGTAGATGGTTTCGATGATCGCCATGTCCCGCGCGCCGAGCGGCGTCGTCACGTCCGGGGCGCCCAGAAGCGCTTCGATCTGCTCCACGTCCAGGCACTTGGGAAGGCGTTTGTCCTGGCGGGGCGTGCGGACGACGCTCACCGGCGACGCCTCGATCATACCGATCCGCACCAGGTGCTTGTAGAAGCTCCGCAGCGCCGCCAGCTTCCGGGCCACCGTGGACTTGGAGTATCCGCTGTTACGCATCATCGCCAGATAGGCGCGGACGTCCATCGCCGTCACGGCGGGGAGGCGATCCGCCAGTCGTTCCACCGGCAGCTCCTCGACGTCCGGCAGGTCGTCGGACGACATCGTCTCGACGCCCGCGCCGTCCAGCGCGGCCAGGAAGCGGCAGAACTGCTCGAGATCGGTCGCATACGACCGGACGGTGTGGGCGGAGAAGTTGCGCTCGGCGTCCAGGTGGTCCAGGAACTTCGCTATGAGCGGCAGTGCGATCATCGACCTTCCCTGGTTGCTTCCCGGGACGCATCAGCGCTACGGCCCGGCTGCGCGTCCGTGCAGCAGGGGGCTATCCCATCGGGTTCGTGTCCTGGGGGCGGGGGAGGACCGGACCGTCCGAGTCGTCCGTCGCCGCGGCGGCTACCTGGAAGCTCAGCATCGCGGCGTCCGTCCAGTCCAGCGGCGAGTCGTCCCGCTCGGTGAGGCGGACGATCTCGTCGATGACGCGCGTCTCGCCGCCGCTCTCGTAGCGGAAGCAGAACGTGCGCCCGTGCTTGCTGAGCTGGAGCGTTCTGGCGGTCATGATTCCTCGAACGTGCGGATCGTATCCATGCACAATATCGGACGCATTGCCCGGGAGACTTAGGCGGAATCCGCGGCCGGACCGGTCGGGGCAGGGAAGCGCGCCGTAGCGCAAGCGGCGTGCAGGACCGCGGCGGTCCGGAGGTCGTGCGCTTGCGGAAGGCCCGTGCGGCGCGCAAGAACGCGGCGGCCCGCCAAGGCCGCCGCGCTCTCGCT
>CAZADC010000384.1:0-3743 GCA_964483755.1 uncultured Planctomycetaceae bacterium
CTGGAAACCGTTTCCTATGCACTATCCGCAGCCGCATAACTGGCTAAACCGCACTACCGTTGCACCGTTCAGAATGCCGCGAGAGCGCCAACGATCCAGAGCACCCACAGGCCGACCTGCACCAGCGCCAGGATGGTGGCGATTATCCCGCAGACCTTGCCGGCGACGGTCAGCCCGCGCCCGGACGGGTCCATCCGCCCGGCCCGCATCTCGCGAAGGTCGGCGTTGCCCATCGACCACGCGATGATCCCGCAGATCGCAACCAGCCAGCACGCGAAACTGAGCACGAGCCCGATGATCCCCAGCGCCAGCACGCCTCCGCCGCGATGCGGGCGGCGCCAAACTCCCCCGGCCGCCGGCGCCGCCTCGGGCCGGGCGAAGTCCGTCGAGAACGCCAGGACCGTGCCCGCCTGCGCCCAGTCGTCCATGCCGTCGGTCCACAGGTAGTCTTCGCCGGCGATCCGGCGCTCGAAGATCCACTGCCGGACGTCCTCGTCCTCGATCGGGCCGTACTGTGTGCCGTCGATGTATGCATACCACTGCGCCATCGCGCCCTTCCGGTCAGCCGACCCACACAATCAGATACGCCCAGTTGGCCGCCAGTGCGCCGATACCCGCCGTCCAGGCCGCGACGCGCTGGGCCCTCGTCAGGCGGACGCGGATCGTCCGCCCGCAGGCCGCGCGAAACGCCAGGGCGCCGGCGAGAATCCCCAACACGCTGAACAGCAGCGGATTGTACGTCCACGCCCTTACGGGATGTCCGTCCAGCAGCGCCAGGAGCCCCCGCGCCAGCCCGCACGTGGGACACGGCACGCCCGTCAGACGTTTGAACCCGCACAGCGACGTGTCGTCGCCCGTAGCGTACTGCAGCGTAACGGCCGTGACGGCGAGCGCGATCCACGCGCCGACCACGACGATCGCCCACCACGGCCAGCGCGGCAGCCGGGTTGTTCGCTCCAGCCGGACCTTCATGCGCCCGAGTGTAGCGGCGTCGCCCGCCCGCGACCAGAGCGTGCGGATGGGCCCGCACCGGCCGGGCGCAGGGAACGAACGACGAGGCGGCGTCGCGCGTCGCGCGGCCGTCGCCCCGTCGCCCGCCATCCGCCTGCGCAGGCAGGCGAAGGTCAAGCCATGAACCGGAGCATCAGTTCATGTTGTTCTGATACTCGCGCGCGGCGCGTTCCATCTCGCGGGCCGCCTCTTCCATCTGCTCCGTCCAGGATTCCGCCTGACCGCCGAGGATGCTCACGCCGACCACAACCAGGATGATGCCCACGACCGCCAGCGCCAGGGCGATGATGCTGCAGACCATGCCGGCCGTCGCCATGCCGCCGCCGGTCCCGGTCTCCTTGGCGCGCTTCTTGCCGAGGATGCTCAGGATCAGTCCGACGATGGCGCAGGGCAGGCCCACGTACCAGAAGCACAGGCCCACGAGCCCGATGATGCCCAGGACCATGCCGGCGATGGCGATTCCGTTGCCCTGCTGCTGTCCGCCGCCGCCCGCGGGCTGCTGCGGTTGCGGCGAGGACCCCTGCTGCGGCTGCGGAGTCTGCGGTGATTCAGTCATGTTCGGTTCTCCTTGAAGTTCGCGCCCGCCCGGCGAAGCGTCCTGACGCCCCGCCGGACCGGCCAGTCCATTGTGCACGTCGCGCCGGGCTCCGACCCGGCGACTGTCGATCGATCTACATCGCCGCGAAACCGGTGCTGATCCCGGCGATGAGGAAGATCAGAATGTAGATGGCCCAGAACGCGCCCCAGATGGTCGCGATGATGCCGAGAACAAACCCGGCCGTCGCGAGCCCGCTTCCACCGTACCGCCCCGGGTTCATCGCGATCGCCTGCTTGGCCTTCTTGGAAAGGCTCAGCGCGACGATGCCGAGAACCAGCCCGGTGCAGGCGATCACCACGCCGATGATCCCGCACACAAGCGACCCGACCGCTCCGGGGGCGTTCTCCTGCGGATAACCCCCGCCGGGAGGCGCCTGCTGGGGGGGCGGCTGGTAACCTTGTGGCGTCTGTGTCATTTCGTCGTCTCCTGGAAACCGTTCGTGTCCGTCATCCGTCACGCGGCGACCGTCAGGCCGCTGTCACAAGCATAGGGCTCAGGCGAACGCCACGCCGGCAAGCAGCATGGACATCACGATCCCGACCCAGACCACCAGGTACAGCGCCGCCAGCGATCCGAGCACGATGCCGATGATCCCGAGCACGTGCCCCGCCGCCGCCATGCCCTCGCCGGCATAGCGTCCGGGCTCTCGGGCGATCGCCGCCCGCGCCCTCGCGGCCGTCTTGAGCGCGATGATGCCCAGCACCAGACCCGTGCATGCCACGGCGACGCCTACGATGCCGCACACCATGGACGTCACCGCGCCCGGCGCGTACTCCCGTGCGGGCGGCGCCTGCTGCCGGACCGGTGGCGTTGGATGCGGCGACTCGGTCACGCATGAAGCTCCTTTATCGCTCACGCCGATGCGAAATGACGCTCACCGCGTACCTTAGAGAGCGCTATCGGCGTTTCGCCCGTAAAACTACACCCCCCTGCCGCGACGTGTCAAAGGTTTCGGGGCGGAAATGGCGGAAAATCGCCGCCGCAGAAGGCGTCAGGCAATCCGCGGATCCTCCAGCAGCTGCTCCGTGCGCTGGATCAACACAGGAAGGTCCTTGGACACAATCTGCCAGACGATGTCCAGATCCACGGCGTCATAGCCATGTATCAGACGGTTTCGCAGGCCGACCATCTCGCCCCATGGAACATCGGGACGGAAAGCCCGGGTTTGCGGCGAAACTCCGGCAGCGGCCTCACCGACGATCTCGAGCAGACGGACAACGGCGAGAGCGCGAACGCGGTCTTCCTGCAGGTCCTCCCGTGAGCGCCCCTGAACAAGCGTCAGCGCCTCTGTCGCGTGATCGCGTATGTGCAGCAATCGAATGCGGTCGCTACGCCGCGACATACACGTCCTCCGCTTCCTCGAGCACTTCGTCGCGGAAGTACGGCGACAGCGAAGCGGCGGTATGCAGATCGACGGACCGTCCAAACAGGCGCGTCAGTTCCTGTTCGATCCGGAAGAACTCCAATCCGGGCGTCCGGCCGGGCTGGAATTCAACGAGAACGTCAATGTCGCTGGCGGCGGTGAAATCCTGCCGAATCGCGCTGCCGAACACGGCCAGTCGCCGAATCCCATGGCGCTGACAGAACGATTCCAGTTCCGCCGCGGACAGATTGCCGAGCACGCGAGCCATGTATGCATGATACGCGAGATTCCAAGCCAGGCAAGCCTGCGCAACGCCACCTCAACCCGCTACAACGCAAGCGGCTCACGCCACTTCCTCACGCGAACAGCGCCTCGACGAAGCTGTCGGGGTCGAACGGCTCGACGTCCTCGTACGTCTCGCCGATGCCGACGAACTTGACCGGCAGGTCCACCTCGTGGCGGATGGCGACGACGATCCCGCCCCGCGCCGTGCCGTCGAGCTTCGCGAGGAAGATGCCCGTCACGTCGATCGCCTTCGCGAACGCCTTCGCCTGGTTGATCGCGTTCTGACCCGTCGTCCCGTCCACCACCAGCAGCACCTCGTGCGGGGCGCCGGGAATCTTCTTGGCGACCACGTCGCGGATCTTGGTCAGCTCCCGCATCAGGTTGTCCTGCGTGTGAAGCCGACCGGCCGTGTCGACCAGCAGCACGTCCGCTTCCCGCGCGATCGCCGCGTCGCACGCGTCGAAGACCACCGCCCCCGGATCGGCG
>CAZADC010000385.1:0-3731 GCA_964483755.1 uncultured Planctomycetaceae bacterium
CATCTACGGGACCGCGTTCTTCGCCAAGAAGGAGCTGGCCGCCCACCTCGAGCGGATCGAGGAGGCCCGCAAGCGCGACCACCGCGTGCTGGGGCGCCGGCTCGGGCTCTTCCACTTCTCCGACGCCGTCGGACCCGGGCTGCCGCTGTGGCTGCCCAAGGGCTCGATCATCCGGATGGAGCTCGAGGGCTGGCTGCGGTCCGAGCTGCTCAAGCGCGGCTACCAGCCGGTCGTCACTCCGCACATCGGCAAGATCGACCTGTGGAAGACCAGCGGGCACTACCCCTACTACGAGCACGGGCTGTTCCCGACCATGCGGTTCGGCGACGAGGCCGACGAGGGCTACCTCCTCAAGCCGATGAACTGCCCGTTTCACATCCAGATCTACAAGGCCGCCCAGCGGAGCTACCGCGACCTGCCGCTGCGCCTGAGCGAGTTCGGCACGGTCTACCGGTTCGAGCAGTCCGGCGAGCTGAGCGGGCTGACCCGCGTGCGCGGGTTCACCCAGGACGACGCGCACATCTTCTGCACCGTCGAGCAGCTCGGCGCGGAAATCGAAAGCTGCGTCGCCCTCACCCAGCTCTGCCTGCGGACGCTCGGGCTGGACGACTATCGCGTCCGCGTCGGACTGCGCGACCCGGACGACGCCAAGTACACCGGACCGGTCGAGAACTGGGACCGCGCCGAGGACAACCTCCGCCAGGTCGTCCGCAAGCTGGGGCTCGACTACACCGAGGAGCCGGGCGAGGCGGCGTTCTACGGGCCCAAGATCGACTTCGTCGTCAGCGACTGCATCGGGCGCGAGTGGCAGCTCGGCACGATCCAGGTCGACTACAACCTGCCCGAGCGGTTCGACCTCGAGTACGTCGGCGCCGACAACGCCTCCCACCGCCCGGTGATGATCCACCGCGCTCCGCTCGGCTCGCCGGAGCGGTTCATCGGCATCCTGATCGAGCACTTCGCCGGGGCGTTCCCGCTCTGGCTGTCGCCCGTTCAGACGGCCGTGCTCCCGGTCAGCGAGAAGTTCAACGACTACGCCGCCGACGTAGCCGCCCGCCTGCGCAATGACGGCGTCCGCGCCGAGCTGGACGACTCGCCCGAGAAGGTCGGCGCCAAGATCCGTCGCGCGACGCTCGAGAAGGTTCCCTACATGCTCGTCGTCGGGCAGCGCGAGGCGGAGGCGGAAACCGTCTCCGTCCGCCACCGGACCGAGGGCGATCGCGGCGCGATGTCGCTGGACGACTTCGCCGCCGGGCTGAGACGGGAGATCGAAACCAAGGGCGACGTCCCGGTGGCGCCGGTCGAGTGAGTACGCCCGCGGCGGCGGCCGTGAACGTTGCCGTGGGAATCGCAGCCAGGACATACAGGAACACGTGAAAGACGGCCTGCGGGGCGCTCGCCCACGGGGGGCGACGCGCTGCCGGCCGACAATCGAGGAGACGAAGCCATCGCCAAGAACCTTCGTGTAAACGAGCAGATCCGGATATCCCCGATCCGCCTGATCAACGCGGAGAACGAGCAGGTGGGGGTCGTGGACGTCAAGGAAGCTCAGAAGCTCGCGCGGGACTCGGAGCTCGACCTCGTGGAGGTCGCGCCGAACTCGCGTCCCCCGGTCTGCCGCATCATGGACTACGGGAAGTGGAAGTACGCCCAGCGGAAGAAAGAGCAGAAATCCAAGGCCAAGCGCCACGAGACCGAGCTGAAGGAGATCCGCATCCGCACGCCGAAGATCGGCGAGCACGACCTCGGGATCAAGGTCAATCACGCGCGGGAATTCCTCGAGCGCGGCGACCGCGTGCAGTTCAGCCTGCGATTCCGCGGGCGCGAGCTTGCCCACACCGAGGAAGGGCGCCGCATCTTCCAGCAGGTCATCGCGGACCTCTCCGACGTCAGCAAGATCGACCAGAACTACCGCTTCGAAGGCCGGCGGATGACGATGACCCTCGCCCCGGTCGCCAAAAAGGACGAGGAACAGGACAAGTCGTAGGCGACCGGTACACCGGTCTTCCGGCCTGCCTGTTCGACGAGCGCGCAACAAGCAGGTCGCCGCGCTGCTCACGTGCAACGTCATGGCAGGCAGCGTCGCTCAATCCGCGCCTGCGCGAGCCGATCAGAGCATGGGCAATTCCAGCGCCGAGGCCTGGGTGTCGACGCGCAGCTCGCCGCCGTGCGGGGAATTCTCGAAGAACGGATAATCGCTCAGTGACAGGACCAGGCGCACCCTCTCGCCCGCATCGAACCGGTGGCAGACGGTCCAGAACTCGACGTCCGCGTCGAATGGCTCGTCCTTGGGCAGCGGCGCCGGGGCGCTGAGACTCTCCCTCAGCGTCAGCTTGCGCGCGCCGAACTGAAGCTGTCGTGACGTGCCGTCAGCCGCCACGGCGCAGATGCGCCCGATCACGTTCGCGTCGGCAAGCTCGGTCCGCAGACGAAGGCGCAGCCGCGGATGCCCGACAACGGTCATCGCCTCGTCCAGCGGCGGCGTGGTGAAGGTGAGCACGCCGTCCTGGCGCTCGAAGTCGCGGTAGTCGTCTCCGCCCCACGTGACCGCCGGCCGGTGCGGATCGTGACGGAGCGTGAACCCGCCGGACGTCTCGTCGGCGTCGCCCGCCAACAGGCCGTCCGTGCCGTCGTCGCTCGCGGCGACCGGCCGCAGCGACAGCGTCCGCGTTTCCGGCCAGTCGTCAAACGTCAGCCATCGCCCGACGCCGGTGCAGTAGAACATCACCGGAGGCGCCGGCTCGACCTCCCGTCCGCCCAGCCACCTGGCGAACCAGTGAAGGTCCATCTCCAGCGGCGCGAAGTCCTTCTGCTCGCCGGCGAAGCCGAGATTGCCCGGGAGCATCATCAGGCGCTTCGGGCCGTCGTGGACCCGCCAGCCGCGGATCGTCCCCACGCCGAAATGGTCGTACAGGATGCCCGCGTGCAGCACGGGGACGTCGATCCGTCGCATCCGGGGCGTCAGGTCGATCGCGTCCCACACCCCCGTCCGCAACGGTGTTGAGAAGCACGGCTCGGCCCAGTGCATCGCGCCCATCGGACGATTCAGCACGGCGTCGTCGAGGCGCCGGAACCGCTCGACGTAAAGACGTTCGCGGCGCGCGATCGCTTCGGCGTCGCCGGCGTCGCTGCGGTCCACGACAGCCGGGCCGCTGCGGTGCGCGATGCCCTGGCACCAGCCGAAGCGGTTGTCGCTGCGCAGCACGCCGCCCGGACGCCACTGGTCGGTGTAAAAGTCCAGCGGGTAGGCGGCCGCGCTCATGCATCGCAGGTGCGGCGGGCGTGTCGCTCCGGTCAGCACCTGGTAGATGCCCAGCGCGGATCCGCCGGTCGTGCCGATGTTCCCGTCGCACCACGGCCGGTCGGCGAGCCACTCGACGAGGTCGTACCCGTCGTGCTCGCCGTCGGCGATGTTGTAGTAGGTGTAGGCGCCCTCGGAATCGCCCGTGCCCCGGGCGTCGGCGACGAGGACCACGTACCCGCGGGCGGCGAGCGCCTCGGCCTGGTCGTACCCGCCGCGCCCGTAGGGCGTCCGCACGACGATGCCCGGCAGCGGCGTCTCGCACCGCGGGCGGTAGAGATCGACGGCCAGGTGCGCCCCGTCCCGCATCGGCACATGGACGCACACACTCCTGTCGACGACGTACAACGGCTCGGGCAGATCCATGATCGCTTCTTTCCGGATCGGGCATCATCGCGCCCGGACGGCGGGTTGTCAAAACCGCGATCTG
>CAZADC010000386.1:0-3717 GCA_964483755.1 uncultured Planctomycetaceae bacterium
GCCTCGACCAAGGCATTCACCTGCCAGCTCGCCGTGATCACGCAGATGGCGCTGATGCTCGGGCGCCGGCGGCACATGAGCCAGCCGCAGGCGCAGCACTACATGGAGGCGCTGGCGGAGATCCCCGACAGGATCGAGCGCGTCCTGGAGCAGTCCGACGCGATCCGCCGCATCGTCGAGGCCCACGTCGACCGGGAGAACTGGCTGTTCCTCGGACGCGGGTACCAGTACCCCGTGGCGATGGAAGGCGCGCTCAAGGAGATCAGCTACATCCACGCCGAGGGGCTCCCGGCCGCCGAGATGAAGCACGGCCCGATCGCGCTGATTCACGAGGGCATGCCGGTGGTCTTCGTCGCCCCGCGGTGCGGGACGTACGACAAGGTCGTCAGCAACATCGAGGAGGTCCGCGCCCGCGGCGGGCGGGTGATCGTCGTCGCGACCGAGGGCGACGAGCAGATCGCCGCCTACAGCGACCACGTCATCTACGTGCCCGACGCGCCGGCGCCGCTGCAGCCGATGCTGACCGTCGTGCCGCTCCAGCTCCTGGCCTACCACGCCGCCGTCGCGCGGGGGTGCAACGTCGACAAGCCCCGCAACCTCGCCAAGAGCGTGACGGTGGAGTGACGGGGCATTCGCTGCGTCGATGCGTTCCGTTGCGACGGCCGGGCGCGTGCCCGCAGTACGATCGACCAGTGCGCTGTGCGCGGAGGCGGCGGTCGTGTATGCTGTGAGGCGGCTGCTTCGAGAGCACGCGTCGCGACGTGGTTCGCGTGGTGATACGGCTTTTCGGCGGGCGTCTCCGGTGGCGGGATCGTCGCGGCCGGGACGCCGAAGGCGTCGTGAGAATGCGGAGAAAGCTTGACGATGACGTGGATTCTGATTGCATTGGCCGGCGGGGTGATGCTCGCGCTGGCGATCGTGATGTCGGTGGTGCTCGGGTGGGCGAGCGAGGCGTGGCGCGTCGAGGAAAACCCGAAGGTCGAGAAAGTTCACGAGGCGCTGGCCGGGATCGATTGCGGCGCCTGCGGATGGCCGAACTGTCACGAATACGCCGTCGCGGTGGTCGAGGAGGGCGCGGAGATCGACCGCTGCGCGCCCGGCGGCCCGGAGACGACGGCCGCGGTGGCGCAGATCATGGGCGTCGAGGCCGATGAGGCGCACCGGACCTACGCCGTCGTCCACTGCGGCGCGACGCGGGACGAGCGGCTCGGGCGGGCGCCGTATGAAGGCGAGCCGACCTGCGCGGCCGCCAACCTGCTCTCCGGCGTGCAGGGGTGCGACTTCGGCTGCCTCGGGCTGAGCGACTGCGAGCGGGCGTGTCCGTTTGACGCGATTCACGTCATCGACGGGCTGGCGGTGGTGGACTACGAGAAATGCACCGCCTGCGGAAAGTGCGTGACCGCCTGCCCGCGGGACATCATCACTATTGAGCCCTTCAAGGCCGAGCGGGTGCCCGTCGTCGCCTGCAGCAACCTGGACCCGGGCAAGCTCGTCCGCCAGGTGTGCAAGTGCGGATGCATCGCCTGCAAGCTGTGCGAGAAGAACAGCGACTACTTCACCGTGGTCGACAACCTGTCGGTGTTCGACTACGACGGGTACGAGCCCGGCAAGCACCTGGAGGAGGTCAGCACGGCCTGCGGGAAGTGCCCGACGAAATGCCTGCCGTTCCGCGGCAAGCCGGAGGGGGCCGAGGCCGAGCCGCCCGAACCCCGCGAGCCGCTGGAAGAGCAGGTCCCGACGTAGCGCGCATCACGGATGTCGGCTACGAATCTCGGCGGGGCGGCATGCCTGCTCCGCAGGCATGTTCGTGTCGGTGCGGGGCGGATGACTACTCGGCCGCGCCGCCCCGACGACGCATCTGGGCGAAGTGACGGCGGACGACGTCGGCCGAGAGCTTCTCGCGGCGGTATTCGTCCACCACGCCCTTGTTGTTCATCGTCCGCGGTCGGCCGGTCGCAACGGCCTCGTCGACGCGGACGTCGCAGAACTGCCAGATGAACGCCCCGCTCAGGCGCTCGCACGCCAGGTACGCCGAGAGACACTCGTCGAGGATGTCCGCCTGGCGCTCCTCGGACCACTTCGCCCGGCGCCGCGGGTCGCGGTAGCCCGGCAGCGCCCCGCCCCCGAACTCGCTGACGATAATCGGCTTGTCGGCCGCGGGGGTGGTCGCCAGCCATTCGAGCTGGGCGGCGAGCCCGTCGGCGACGTCCTCCTGTCCGTACCAGTTGAAGTACCAGTTCCATCCCGCCACGTCGGGCAGGTCCTGGCAGATGTCCGACCCGTGCCGGCAGGAGGCGAAGGTCGTCGGCCGGCCGGCGTCGAGCGAGCGGATCTGCTCGAACTGGCGGGCGTACATCTCCCGTCCCTCGGGCGTCTCGCTGGCGCACTCGTTCAGGATGCCCCACAGAACGATGCTCGGATGGTTGTAGTGCCAGCAGATCATCTCGTCGATGCAGTCGGCGCACTGGCGCTCGAAGAGCGGGTGCTGCATCTGCCGCAGGTTCAGCCCGCGGGCGTGGTTCTCCTCCCACACCAGCAGCCCGTACTCGTCGCAGAGGTCCAGGAACCGCTCATCGTTGGGGTAGTGCGACGTGCGGACGGCGTTGGCGCCCAGGTCGCGCATGACCTCGACGTCACGCCGGATTGCCGCCGTCGGCAGGGCGCATCCGTACTCGGCGTGGTCCTCGTGGCGGTTGAAGCCGAACAGGAAGACCGGCTCGCCGTTGAGCAGGATGTTTCGCCCTCGTACCTCCACGGTGCGGAAGCCGACGCGGTCCCGCCAGTCGTCGACGATCTCGCCTCCGGCGCTCAGCTCGGTCGCCAGGTCATACAGGCGGGGGGCGCCGGGCGACCAGGCATCCACGTCGTCGAATCGCATCTCGCCGGACAGTTCCGTGCTGCCCGTCTCCAGATGGCCGGACAACTCCAGCGACTCACCCGCGACGCGGACGGTCAGTGTCGCGTCGCTCTGCTCGCCCAGGTTGACCACCGACGCGCGCAGGTCGGCGGCCCACCCGTCCGCCGCGCGCCGCGGCGTGAAGTGGACGTACCGTACGTACGCCTGCCCGCCCAGCAGGTGCAGTTCGACGGGGCGGTTGATCCCGCCGTAGTCGTAGTAGTCGTTGGGCACGTGGAGGGCGGAGAGTTCGCCGTGCTCGTTGCTGACGTGGACGCGCAGCTCGTGCTCGCCGGCCGGCAGGTGGGGTACGTCGATGGCGAAGGGCGTGTAGGCGTTGTGGTGCCGGCCGACCTCGTCGCCGTCCAGCAGCACGCGGGCGGTGTGGCTGACGCCCTTGAACACCAGCCGGGCGGCGGTGTCGGTGTCGGTGCGGAACGCCCGGCGGACGACCGCCTGTCCGCGGTAGGTTTCGAGCCCGACGAGCTGCTCCCACACGCCGGGAACGTCCAGCGGGCGTCGGTGGCCGGCGGACCAGTCGGCCGGGTCAATCTGCGTGCCGTCGCCGGGCAGGTGGAGCGACCATTCCCCGTCCAGCGGGACGACGCGGCGGACCTTGTGCCGGCAAAACATTCGTGACATCGTGTGTCCTTTCCGGGAGCGGTCTGTCGTGGCGGCGGGATTGTAACGCTGCCGGGACCGGGGGGCAAAGAGCCCGTCTCGACGGGGCGTCGTCTGCGCCTCGGTGCTTCCGGAACCCGTCCTTGTGTGCGACATACTTTGGCGGCAGCCGATAAGCGCTTTTGTTTCCCCGTCTTACG
>CAZADC010000387.1:0-3703 GCA_964483755.1 uncultured Planctomycetaceae bacterium
GTCGGTCGGCCAGCCTCAGGTCGCGTACGACCCGATCGACGATGGCGTCGGGGTGGATCACCGGCGCGTCGGGCTGACCGACCAGCAGCCCGGGGTGCGGGTTCAGGTGCGAGAGGTTCTCGAGCGCCTGCTTGATCTCGTCGATCGACCGTCCCGCGCGCTTGGCGATCCGCGGCAGGCGGTTGAGTTCGATGTCGTGCAGGAAGTTCGCGACGAGCCGGCGTTCGAGGGCGACGTCGCGTCCCGCGGCGGCCTCGGCGTCGAGCTGGATGGACAGGCACTCCCGCAGGTCCCGCGCCCCGACGCCCACCGGCTCGAGCGCCTGCACCAGCTTGAGCGCCTCGTCCAGGGCGGCGGCGTCGAGCTCGCCTTCGGCGCGGCGGGCCAGCTCCTCCAGCGGCGTGCGGAGATACCCGTCGGCCTCGACGTGGTCGATGATCAGCTCGCCGGCCGACTTGACCGGATCGGGCGCCTCGACGAACGCCCACTGCTCGTGCAGGTACTCGTTGATCGACTCTCCGCGGGCGGGCGTGTTGGCCATCGCGTCGAGCTTGCGGTCGCGCTCGCCCGCGCGCGGCGCCGGGCGGGGCGGCGTGTCGGAGCGGGCCATGAACCCGGAGAACTCCGCGTCGAACTCCGCCAGCCGCTCGAAGTCGTCGCTGTTGCCGTTCTCGTCGTCGACCACCATCGGCTGCTCGCCGCGGGGGTCGGACTCCTCCTCGCGCTGCGCGGGGGCCTGCTCGTCGACGCCCTCGGGATGCACCTCCAGCACCGGGTTCGACTGCAGCTCGGCGTCGATCCGCTCGTGCAGCGCCATCACCGGCAACTGAAGAATCTCCATCGCCTGGATGATGCGCGGCGAGAGGCGCATCTGCTGCTGCGTGCGAAGCTGTTGGGAGGCGTCGAGTCTCATTCCACCTTCATTCTAACCGCGCACCGGCGAAAGGCAATGCGCGGACACGGGGCGCGAGGGCGATCGACGGGTACGGCGCATGCGAAAACGGCGGCGGGAGCATCAGGGAGTGAGGCGCCGACGGCCGATCAGCGATCGGTGCGCAGCAGGTGCGAATTCAGGCGCTCGCCGGACACGCCGATGCC
The DNA here is from genome assembly GCA_964483755.1 of uncultured Planctomycetaceae bacterium. Classification (GTDB taxonomy): domain Bacteria; phylum Planctomycetota; class Phycisphaerae; order SM23-33; family SM23-33; genus CAZADC01. The sequence continues at coordinate 1,099 of CAZADC010000387.1, forward strand.
CGGGCACCCGGCCCGGCTGTCGAGGTGGCTGTGCAGGTACACCTGCTCCGGGGGGATCGAGCAGGTCTGCTGGATCGCCCGGACAAGCTCGATCAGCGTGCTGTACTCGGCGCGGGTCGGGACGCTGTCGCTGAAATCGCCCACGAGGCAGACGGAGATGCTGTCGGCGTTGAAGTCCCTCGCGACCGGACCGGTCACGTGGCGGACCTCGGCCTGCTGCTTCCAGTGCTCGGTGGGCAGCAGGTCGATCTTCCCCTCGCGGCTGCGATGGATCACGAAATGGCTGTGGCGGAGGATGTCCCACCCGTGCGCGCCGCCGGTCGAGTGGATCACCACGCTGCGCCACTTGTCCGTCTGGACGGGCACGTCGGTGGTGAAGACCACCTGTCGGGCGGGCTCGGCCGCCGCGAGAGCGGTCATCGCTCCGCTGGGGGCGCGAAGCGGCTCGGACGACATCATCAACAGAATGGCCGCACCGCCGATCATGGCGGCGAAGAGAGCTGCGAGCGTCTTGGTCGTCCGTGATGCGGACATCGAAACCCAGCCTGCGCCGTGCGCCGTTAATCCCATGTGAGATGAACTCTACCGGTCCTATCGGCAAGGCTCAAGCGCCATTGACAGGAAAACCGGCGAAAGCGATGGTTTTTCCCCGGATTCGCCCGCCGGGGGCGGGTGGACGGCTGGTTCGGCCGATGGATCAATCGTCGGCGTCTGCGCCGGGTTCGAGCGCCTCCTCCTCGGCGTCGACAAGCCCCAGCTCCTCGAGCGCCGCGCGGGCGGCGCGCTGCTCGGCCTCCTTCTTGTTGACGCCCCACGCGCTGGGGAAGTGACGCCCGGAGAACGACACCGATATCTCGAACGCCTTGCTGTGGTCCGGTCCCTTTTCGTCCAGAAGGTGGTAGGTGGGCGTGGTGGCGAGCTTCTTCTGCACGTGCTGCTGCAGAATGGACTTGTAGTTCCTGCGGTGCCGGTCGCCGATCGCGTCGTCGAGGGCGTCGCGGAAATGCTCCAGGATGAACCGCCGCGCCGGATCGAGCCCGCCGTCCACGTACAGGGCGCCGATGATCGACTCCATGAGCGCCGCCTCCACCGACTGCGGCAGGTCGTCGGGGTCTATCCCCTTGCCGAGCAGCATCTTGCCGACCAGCCCGATCTCCCGCGACACCTCCGCGCACGTCCGCCGCGAGACGACCGTCGACTTGATCTTGGTCATCTCGCCTTCCAGCAGATCCGGGTGGTTGGCGTAGAGCTCCTCGCAGATGACCAGCCCCAGCACCGCGTCGCCCAGAAACTCCAGCCGTTCGTTGCTCTGGAGGCGCGTCGGAGCGATCGAGGCGTGCGTCAGCGCAAGACGCAGCAGCTCGCGGTCCGCGAACTGATGCTGCAGCAGCTCCTGACAGCCTTCGACGGCGGAGTCGCTCACGACGAGGTCCTGACGAAGCGGCGGCAAGGGTCGCGACCGATCGGCCACGTGCCGACGGACAGGAAAATTGTACGGACTCCCGCGATCCGACGCCAGCAAATATGCCGCCCGACAGGCGGCAAGCCGTTCCGTGGGCGAGTCTTGCGGGCGACGGGGCGGATGTGCTGCGGGGGTGCGCGCTGCGGCCGTCAGGCCCGCCCGCCCGGCTCGTCGGCGACGTGGACCAGGTTTCCGTCCACCGTAAGCCGGCCTGCCGCGAACAGGCGGATCGCCTCCGGATACGCGATGCACTCCTCGCGGAAGACCCGGTCGGCGAGCGTGTCGGGCGTGTCGCCCTCGGCTACCGGGGTGCAGCGCTGGACGATGATCGGTCCGCGGTCGTACTCGTTCGTGACGAAGTGCACGGTGCACCCCGAGACCTTGCACCCGCGTGCGAGGACCGCCTCGTGGACGTGGTGTCCGTACATGCCCTTGCCGCCGAAGCTCGGCAGCAGGGCGGGGTGGATGTTCATCACGCGGTCCTCGTACCGGGGTGGGATGTGCCAGAGCGACAGGAACCCGGCCTGGACGACGAGGTCCACGCCGGCGTCGGCGAGCAGGGCGGCGATCTTCGCCGAGTAGCTCTGGGTATCGGGCATGTCGCGGTAGGGCACGACGTGCGCGACCAGCCCGGCCGCCTCGGCGCGCTCGACGCCCTTGCAGGGGCGCGAGGCGATGACGACGGTGACGACGGCGTCCAGCCGCCCGACGGCGATCTCGTCGAGAATGTTCAGCAGCGTCCGTCCGCCGCCGGAAAGCAGCACGCCCAGCCGCAGGGGCTTGTCGGGGGGCTCGTTCATGCGGGCATTAGAAACGTCCGGCTGCGGTGCGTCAACGGGGGCGGTGGAAGCTCAAGAACGGAAAACGCAGAGTTCAGATGACCGGTGCGCACCTGCGCCCCGCCAAAGGCCGGCGCGCACGATTCGCACGTGGCGCGGCGCCTCGGAAGCGGTGTCGCTGCTTCAGGGCTCCATCTGCGGGGTCGCGTTCCCGGGGCTCCGGCCGCTCGCAGGCTCGCGGCCTGCGCCCCGGGCTTGCCCATCTCGGCCCTTCGGGCCTTGAAGAAGGAGCGCACTCCGCACGGACGATCACCGCGTGCCCGTGCCGACGGCCTCCTCGGTCATGATGCGGTTGTCGCCCCGA
>CAZADC010000388.1:0-3692 GCA_964483755.1 uncultured Planctomycetaceae bacterium
GCTCGGAATGCGCCCGGTGATGTATCGAATGTACCGAAGACTGAAGCCCGCGGAAGACGACCGGACACCCGACGGCTGACGGGCGGTTCCCGCAACGATGGAAGGACCATGGCGACACCGAAAGCACTGGTGCTGAGAGCGGCCGGAACGAACTGCGACCGGGAGACGGCCTTCGCGCTCGCGCGGGCCGGCTTCGACGCCGAGAGGGTCCACGTCTTCCGACTCATGGAGAACCCGGCCGCGCTGGACGAATACCAGTTCCTGGTCGTCCCGGGCGGGTTCAGCTACGGCGACGACGTGGCCGCGGGAAACATCCTCGCCAACCAGATGCTGCACCGCCTCGCGGACGCCCTCAACGCGTTCCTGTCGGCCGACAAGCTCGCCCTGGGCGTGTGCAACGGGTTCCAGGTGATGCTCAAGAGCGGGCTCCTTCCGTGGGGGCGCGTCGCGCCGTCGGCGGTGCGGGACGCCACGCTGGCGTGGAACGACTCCGGACGGTTCGAGGACCGCTGGGTCCACCTGCGGTGCGACGCCGACCGGTGCGTCTTCCTGCCGAAAGGCGAGGCGATCTCGCTGCCGATCGCCCACGGCGAGGGGAAGTTCGTCTGCCGGACCGACGAGACGCTCACGCGCCTCCGCGCGGGCGGCCAGATCGCCCTCCGCTACGTCGACGCCGAGGGACGGACCGGCCGGCCCTACCCGATCAATCCCAACGGGAGCGTCGACGACGTCGCCGGCGTGTGCGACCCGAGCGGGCGCGTGCTGGGGCTCATGCCGCACCCGGAGCGATATGTCGACCCGACGCACCACCCGCAGTGGACGCGCCGCCGTCCGGATCGGGCCGACGGACAGGTCTTCTTCGACAATGCCTTTGCATATTTCACCTGAGCGGGCGTAGATTATCTCTTCGGAGCCGACGGCCCGGACGCCGCCGCTCTGACCGCGAAAAACGCCGTACGCGCAGCCGGGGTGTTGCCGATAACCCCGGTAGGCCTGACGCTACGTCACGCATGGAAGGACGGACAATGCGCAGCGGACGCTTGAGCCTCTTGATGGCGATGCTCGTCGTCGCCGGGTGTACGCAGCCGGACACGAACCCCGACTGGAACCCGTCGCGCGATCTGCCCCCCTGGGCGTACGACGCGCCGTTCTACTACCGCCCGAGCGAAGACCTCGAACCGGTCGAGACGATCGGCGAAGGCATCCCGGTCTACTACGTGCGCGACGACTACTTCTTCATCCGTCATCCCGGCGGCTACCAGGTCAACGGCGTGCCGCGCGTGGGCGTCTGGTACTCGGTCGACGACGGCGAGACCTGGCGCAAGGCCGGGTACTACGGCGTCGAGCAGTCGCACTTCCTCCTCCGCGCCCGGGATGACGCGCCGCACTGGATCCGCTTCGTCGGACCGGGGCAGGGCGTGACGGAGATTCCGCCCGGCATGCCGCACCGCATCTACGTGGTGGACCGCAACGAGCCGCAAATCGCGGTGGAGGTCAAGCCCTCGCCGTGGACCGACGAGGAGAAGGAGGTCCCGCGCATCTACGAGGTCGGCGAGGTCATCCGCCTGCGCTGGGCGGTCCGCGACGATCATCTCAGGGATACGGGCGCCGAGCTGGGCACGTGCTTCGCCGAGTTCCCGATGAACACGGTGTGGAACAGCTTCCCCGAAGATCTCCCGCCGACGGGCACAATGGACATCGAGCTGCCCCCCGAGGCGGTCCGCGACGGCGGGCTGCGCTTCCGCGTCCGGGCCGTCGACAAGGCGGGCAACGTCGGGATCGCCCTGACCGACACGCTGCATATCGAGGGCGAGGAGGGTGTGCGGATCGCCCGGACCCCCGTCGAGCCCGGCGACCCGGTCATCCAGTTCGCCAACACGCCCGGCGAGAAGCCCGGCTGGCCCACGGCCGGCGAGATGGTCCGCGGCGGCGTCAGCCGGTATCTCAAGTGGCTGCCACGCGGAGCTTCCGATTACGAGGAGATCGAGCTGGAGTTCTCCGCCAACAACGGGCAGACCTGGCGAACGGTCGCGACCGGTCTGAAACCGTCGACGCTCACCAAGTGGCGCGTCCCGCCGGTCACCACCCAGGGCGGACGTCTGCGGATCACCGGCGTGGGCGAGTCGGGCAGCCGCACCGCCCTCGCCACCAGCCAGCAGTTCTACGTCGAGACGGCCATGCCGGAGACCCTCTTCGGCCCGCAGGAGTCGCCCGAGCGCAAGACCCATCGCATCGCCCCCCACCGCGAAAGCGACGAGCTGCCGCCTGCGAAGGTCGAGGCCGAGCAGCCGTAAACGTGTCGCGCCGGTCACGCTGCCGGACATATCGAGCCGCCACAGGTCGGTCCGCATCCCGGTCGGCAGGGCCGCATCCCGCGGGACGGGTCCATTCGCTGGCGACTGCGGCGGACGCGGTGTAGACCGGAGCCCGGTCAGAAGTGGCGGGCTGCGGCAGCCGAAAGGAGCGAGCGATGATCCGACAACGGACGTCGCACCGCTCGAGCGCACGGATCCTTTCGCCCGAAGCGAGAGTGGGTCAGGAACCGCACGGAGCCGACGCTGTCGGTCCTCACACCCGGATTCGACTGGCACCTCGACCCGTTCATCCTCGACGAGGACGACCCGGACAGTGCCTGGCGCCTCATCGAGCGCTGACGGCAAACGGTTGATGCAACGCGCGCTGCGATTGCACTGCCTGCGACCGCCTGGTATCATGTCGATACAGTTCGGAGGGTGGTGGGAAACCGGACAGGAAAGGACAGATCCATGTCGATTGTGCGGACGACATCTGGCGCGGCCGGATCCGCGCCGATGCCCCTCCCGTCGGCGACCGGGCGTGCCTCCATTCCCGCTGATGCGCCTGCAGCGACGAAGCGCGGTTTTACGCTCATCGAGCTGCTCGTCGTCATCGCGATCATCGCGCTGCTGGTGAGCATTCTCATGCCCTCGCTGCAGCAGGCGCAGACGCTGGCGGGCATCGCGGCCTGCGGCGTGAACATGCACAACATCGCCATCGCGATCAACATGTACGCCGACGACTTCAACGACTACGTGCCCAACTCCCGCGGGCCGCTCGGCGTCAACATGACGCTGGTCTACGATGACAAGCCGGTCCACACGCACGGATGGCCGGCGCGGTTCGGACTGCTCTACTCCCGCGGGAACCTGAAGTCCGGCGGGGACTCGACCGTCTTCACGGACTACGACGACGACGCGGGGTACGTCGACGACCTGGACATGCTCTACTGCCCCGGGCGGACGTACAATGAAGCCGCCTTCTTCGACGGCACGGTGCACGACTGGGGCTGGTGCGTCATGGAGCCCGGGGACGACTGGAAGGCGATGGGCTACTCCGGGTATTCGCAGTGCATGCCCGGCTCGTTCAACAACGCGCCGCGCTCGGTCCGCCGGTCGGACTACAAGTGGCGCCAGCAGGGATGGCGCGACGGCGGATGGGACTGGATGGGCGGCGGCATCCCGGAGCGGGTCGAGCGCCTGCCCTACGTCGTCTGGGCGGCCTGCGGACGCAACTGGTCAGGGCATGTCTCCTCAGGCGAGATGCCCCATCGCTTCACCGGCGCCAATACGCTCTGCCACGACGGGTCGGTCCGCTTCATCAGCGACGAGATCAGCAACCAACCAACCGTCCTGTCCGACGGGTACGGCTCCACGGACTTCTGGTATAAGGCCATC
>CAZADC010000389.1:0-3691 GCA_964483755.1 uncultured Planctomycetaceae bacterium
CTCGCGTCGATTCCGGATCGTGTGCTCGTAGAACCGCTTCTGCCACACGCCCCGGCTGCCGCGACGCAGCTTCGACCCGCTCCGTTGCCCCTCATGGCCGCCACGGCCGGACCACGCCCGCGTGAAGCGTCGCTTGAACTGCTGAACGCGAATGGAGTAGTCCTGCGACTCGTCGCCCACACCGCACAGGATGTGCCCGGTGCCACGGCCTGCCGCGACGGTTGTCTGTCGCGGTTGGCCGTGCCGTGACGCCGATGACGCAGGCCTTCTTTCGTTCTGGAGACGAAACGAAGGAGCCTCCAGGCGGCGATGAAGGCGGGAGCGTAGCCGGCCGACATGCACAAGGACGTATGCATGCCCGCGGAGCGGGCATGGCACCCGCCAGTACACACCCCACGCGCGACGGGACCGACGGTATCGAGACATGCACGGATTCCACCTCGTACCCATTCCCATGCCGAAGGACAAGGCATTCGTGCATAACAAGTTATGCACCCCAACTATGGATATCACCCGACGCCGGCCCGCTCCTCAGCCACCAGGGCGCGATCCAGCAACGCGCCCTGCTCCTCCAGCCGCGAGCGCAGTTCGCTGCAGGGGACCGCGTCGACCCCTGATCGCCTGTGGTCACAGGCCAGGGCGGCCGCCGTGCCGGCCGCCTGACCCGTCACGACGCACGCCGGAATTGCCCGCAGAACGTCCCAGGCCGAGCAGTCCACCGACATGCACCGCCCTGCAACCAGGAGGTTGCTCGTCGCAACCGCGCAGAGACTCGCGAACGGAATGGCGAAGACCGGTCCGGCCGTTCTCCAGTCTCCGGTGAGGCCGACCACGTCGTCGAACCACCGGTGCACGTGCGAGCCTTCGAGCGTGGCCCGCCCGACCAGGCGCCGGGTCATCCGGAAGCAGGCTGTCATGGGCGGCATGATCGGCTGCACGTCCTCGTCCGGGTGTTCGGCCCGAATCGCCGCCAGACGTTCCCTGATCCCCGAACGCGTCCGGATGATCTGCTCCGTGACGTCCCTTGCGCAGTCTCCCCGGAAGAAGGGCCCCCGCGCGTTCTCCCTGCCGGCGTGCGGGCAGTAGGGACTGCTGAACTGATGCAGCGTCAACCGTCCCCCGGACAGCGTGTAGAACCAGCCGGACACTACGTTGGAGTCCAGGGACACGGTCTTCTCCCCGGCGGCGTGGCAGACGTCCGCGTCGCCGGTGGCGTCGATGACCGCCCGTCCCGCCAGCGCGGAACGCCCGTCCTTGTTCTCGACAATCACGTGGGTGATGCGGTCGCCGTCGCGGACCGCTCCGCAGAACCGCGTGTCGTACGCCACGTCCACTCCGGCGTTCAGGACCAGCTCCTCCAGCGCCAGCACGTAGGAGGACGGGTTGAACTCCGCACGGAAGCGGCGTTCGGCCCGGTCGGCGGGGTCGCCCCCCGCCCGCCAGCAGTCCGGAACCCCTCGGAACCGCGCGGCGGGACGATCCTGCCCCAGGTCGGCCACGGAGAGCTCGAGCAGCTCCTCGCCCAGTCCCCCCACGACCTGCGTACCCATTCCATCGCACAGGGGCAACCAGATCGTGACGTTGCCCATCGTGGCCAGCCCGCCCAGGGCGCAGTACCGCTCGATCAGACAGACGCTCGCGGACTGCCGGGCGGCCGCAATCGCAGCGGCAACGCCTGCGATGCCGCCGCCGACGACCAGGACGTCATATTCGGCGGCGACCGGGATGCGTCGGGCGGGCTCGTCCAGCGTCTGCGATGCACTCATGCTCGACTCCGCGGAGGATTCAGCGCGTTCTCAGCGACCCGATGCCCAGTCCGCCGACACCCCGGATCCGGGGTGATCCGCCAGTCGCTCCAGCGGCCGGGCGGCCGGGCGGCCGCGCTACGGCGCCTCCGGCTGGGCGCGGTCGAATGTCCGGCGGCGCTGCTCGCGGTACTCCTCGAGCCCCGGCGGCGGGGGAAACAGCTTGTCGGCGTCCAGGCCCTCCCGGGCAGCCAGGCTCCGCAGGCGCGGCTCGACGAGATCGTACACCGGCACGCACAACCGCGGCCAGCCGCTCAGCAGTCGCTTGTACAGACGGCTGCGGTCGAGCAGGTCGATGCGATACCCGCGGATCTTCGGCTGGGCGAGCAGCTCGGCGGCGACGTTGGCGGCCATGAACTCCAGCGGCGGGAAACGGTTCCGGTCGGCGGAGTTCTCCTGGTACACCGTGTAGACCCGCCGGGCGTAGGACAGGCTGTCGCGCGCGGCGCCCTCGTCCCCGGCCGCCATCGCAACGAAGCTCGTCTCGAGCGACGCGGTGATCTGGTTGCGGGCGAGGTCGGGAATCGGCGTGCCCCCGCGGTTGATTCGCGCGACGACGAACCGGTCGAGCGGCAGGTCCCAGTACGGGTCGTCGAACTCGTAGTTGTCCTTGAGCCACTCGAGGTAGGCCGCGGCGGCCTGGCGGCGGTTGGAGGCGTAGAGAAGCTGGATCGCCGCGACGAGGTAGTTGACGTGCCCGGCCTTGAGGATGTTGTCGTCGAACGCCTCGGTGCCCCGCTCGAGCATGACGGTCTTGATCATCCGCAGGTACTCGCGCTGCGTCGGTTCGATGAACCGCCAGTCGCTCATCCGGTTGAGCATCGGCTCGTCGCCGTCGCGGGGGTTCTCGATGTACGCCAGCCGCCCGCCCCACGTCAGCTCCTTCAGGTTGTTCAGGACGACGCGATTCGTGTTGAGCAGCCCGGGCTCGCGTTTTCCCTCCTCGCCCTCGGCCGGGGGCTCGACAATGTAGGCGTACACGCCGTCCATCGTCAGGCCCCTGCATTTGTGGAGTCCGTAGGTGACCCAGTAGAGCCCGTGCGGCTGGGGGAGGCGCCAGTCGAGCGGACCGTAGCGCTCCATCAGGGCGACCATCCATTCCGGGTCCATCTTGTAGCGGTTCCACAGGAGCTGGGCCCGCACGAACGCCAGCAGCCCATCGAGGGACTCGGCGTAGGAGGCGTCGTTGATCAGCGCGGAGATCGCCTGGTCGCGCGGCGTCTCGGGGGCGGGCGGCACGGCGCGGGACATCGCCGCGTTGTCGTCCGTGCTGAAGTCGTTCCAGGCCGACAGAAGCTCCCGACCGACCGGGACATCCACCTCCGCCAGCGCCTCGGCCAGCTCGGCCGCGCGGGGATGATCCGCAAGATAGCGCTCGAGCTGATCCGCCTGGATGTCCCGCCGTCCGCGGCGGTGCGGGTCGTGATCGACGTAGTCTCGCGCGGCCTCTACGACGGGGCGGAAGGCGTCGATCGTCTCCTCGGTCGACCCGTAGGCGGGCGAGCCCAGCAGGCGCTGCATCCGGGCGGCCCAGCGCTTCTTGTAGGTGAAGTGCATCTCGTCGGTGGTCTCGCCCATCTTGAAGAAGAAGATCCACGCCAGGTCCTTGTAGAGGACCAGCGCCTCGGGGTTGATGGGGATGCCCTCGTCGCGGAGCAGCTCGATGCCGCGGGAGACCCACATCCACCGCTCTTCAGGCGTGTGGGTGGTCACGGAGATGTTCCAGGCCATGTTCCAGGCGTGGAAGCTCCACACACCGGCGTAGCGGGGCATCAGCCGGCAGATCGCATCGGCCAGTTGCATCGCGTCATAGACCCGCCCCTTCTCCTTGAGGCTCTGGGAGCGGATCCAGAGGTAGTTGATCACCGGGGCGCGCAGGCCGCCTG
>CAZADC010000390.1:0-3691 GCA_964483755.1 uncultured Planctomycetaceae bacterium
CGCCGCCTGGCGGTGGGTCGCCTGCGACGAACCGCCCCGCGGGCGCGTCGTCACCGTCGCCGGGCAGCGCGTCCCGCAGGCCGCCAACTACTTCGTGCCGTTCGGCACCCCCTGCCGGGACCTGGTAGGCACCTCGGCGGGCCCCGTAATTCACGGCAGCCCCATGCGGGGGCTCCGCCTGGTGGAAGGCGCCGTCGTCGCGCCGAACACCCCGGCCGTGCTCGCCCCCGCCGAGAGCCACTACGCCCCCCCGACCCCGTGCATCCGTTGCGGGTGGTGCACCAGCCATTGCCCGGCCCGGCTGAACGTGGCGGCGTTGAACGACGCCCACGAGCTGGGAGACATCGATCGCGCCCGGAAGCTCGGGGCGCCCGCCTGTGTCGAGTGCGGGGTGTGCAGCTACGTCTGCCCGGCCCGGCTGCCGCTGATGCCCCGGGTCCGCCGCCTCAAGCGGATCGTCCTCGGCGAGGCGGAACTCGGCGGCGAGGATGAACTTCGCGCTGATGTTCGTGGACCGGTAGGCGAACGCCAGGTCGTCGCGGTAGCGGGTGAACACCTCCCCGTCGGCGGTCATCACCTGGACCGACTCGATCGCGCTTCCGACGTCCCCGAACGCCCCGCCGGCGTTCATCCGCACGCACCCACCGACCGTCCCGGGGATGCCCGTCAGCCCCTCGATGCCCGACTGTCCCTCGCGGACGCACCGCAGGACCATCCGCGACATGTCCACGCCGGCCGTTGCACGAAGCCCGTCCTGCTGGAACGAATGCTCGCGGAACTCGCCCTCGGTCAGGTGGATCACGGCGCCCTTGACGCCCGCGTCGTCGACCAGCAGGTTCGCCCCGCCGCCCATGACGTACATCGGCAGCTCGTTCTCGCGGCAGCGGCGGACCACCTCGCCCAGCTCGTCCACGCTGCGCGGCTCGATGAAGTACGACGCCGGCCCGCCCAGCTTCATCCACGTCCGCGGGGCGAGCGGCTCGTCAATCCGTACGATCTCTTCCAGTCCGGCGAACAAGTTCATCGGCGACTTCCCAGATGTTGCCCGCCCCCATCGTCACGACCAGGTCCCCACCACGCAGGGCCGAGCGAAGGTAGGCGATGATGTCCTCGAAGCTCCTCAGATACACGGCCGCCCCGCCGTTCAGGCGAATCTGCGCGACCAGGTCCTCCGAAGAAATGTAATCCTTCTCCCGATCGCTGTCCCGGACAAAATAGATGTCCGGCACGATCACCTCCGTCGCCAGCGCGAAGCTGCTGGCGAAGTCCCGCAGCAGGAACCGCGTGCGACTGTGCTGGTGCGGCTGGAATACGCAGATCAGACGCTCCGGCTCGTAATGATCGCGGATCGCCCGCAGCGTGGCCTGGATCTCCGTCGGGTGGTGCGCGAAGTCGTCCACGACCGTCAGGTCCGCGTCGCGGTGGCGGAGGGTCATCCTCCGCCGCGTGCCGGTGAAGCGCCCGAGCAGCCCCGCCGCCGTCGCGGGCTCCACCCCGGCGTGGTGCAGCAGCGCCAGCGCCGCCAGCGCGTTGTAGGCGTTGTGCAACCCGGGCAGGGACAACTCGACCCGGCAGACGCGCTCGCCGCGGTAAGCGACGTCGAATCGCCTGCAGCCTTCCTCGGCCGTCACGTTCACGCCCTGCCAGGTGCATCCCTCGGCGAGCCCGAACGTCTCGACCTCGCACGTCGCCGTCCGCGACGCCTCGATCGCCTCGCGCGACTCGCCGTTGACCACCAGCACCCCGCCGCCGCGCACCTGCGAGGCGAACGCGCGGAACGCCTCGACGATCGCATCCAGGTCGGCGAAGCAGTCCAGGTGGTCCTCCTCGACGTTCAGAATCGCCGCGTACTGCGGTCGGAGGTTCAGGAAGCTGCGGTCGTATTCGCACGCCTCGGCCACGAAGTGCCGCCCCGCCCCGACGCCGCTGGGCCCGCCGAGCTGCTCGACCGTCGCGCCGACGACGTAGCTGCAGTCGAGCCCGGCCTCGCGCAGCGCCCACGCGACCATGCCGGTCGTCGTGCTCTTGCCGTGGGTGCCGGCGACGGCGACGCCGACGTGCCGGTCCATCAGGCACCCGAGCATCTCGGCGTACTTGAGCACCGTCAGTCCGCGCTGGCGCGCGGCGATGAGCTCGGGGTTCTGCTCGTGGACGGCCGCGGAGTAGACGACGATCTCGGCGTCGTCGGGAATGTTGCCGCCGCTCTGGCCGATCGCGACGGCCGCGCCGGATTCGGCCAGGCGCTGCACCGGCCCGCTGGCGACCTGGTCGGACCCGCTGACCGACGCCCCGCGGGCCAGCAGCATGCTCGCCAGCGCCCGCATGCCCGACCCGCCGATACCGATCAGATGAACGCCGCGCCCGGCGAAGTCGTCGGCGCCTCGTGCGGATTCGGGATCGGTCTGCGGCGCTGCGTCCATGGTTCGATCATCCTAACGGCTGCGCGGAAGCTGTCAAACCGCCCCGGCGAGGGCGCACAAATGCCCCGCAGAACGGCCTCGCATGTTCCTCTTATCGCCCCCGCCGGGCGGATTTCTTTAGACGACGACTGCGAGCGCCCCCATGCCCCCCGGGAAACGGCCGGGCGTCACGGACTGCAGGATCCACGCTCGGACATGCTCACGTCGGGGCGGACGGGCGGCTACCGGCAAGTCGGGTCTCTCTCGTCGGACGGACCGTAATTTCGGTCAGAATCGCATCCGGCGCTGGATGAGGAATTCGGTCAGCGCCTTGTCGAAGGTCATCGCGTTGTCGACGGTCACGAAATCCGCCCGCACGTTCTGCGCCTCCCGGCGGTAGGATTCGATGAACGCCTCGATCTCCTCCAGGTATCCCGCCCGGATCGCCCGCGCGTCGGCGGCGACGTGCTCGCCCGTCTCCGGCTCCTCGAACCGCGCCGGCTCGTCGAAGTCGAACGTCCGCTCGCTGTGGTCGAGCACCTGGAAGATAATCAGGTCGTGCCCGCGATACCGCACGTGGTGCAGGGCGTCGAGGACGGCGTCCTGGTCACTGATCAGGTCCGAGACGAGAACCATCAGGCTGCGCTTGCGGACGCGCTCGGCCACCTCGTGAAGCGCCGCGGCCAGATCGGTCCCGCCGGTCGGGCGCGTGGCGGCCAGCTCGCCGAGCAGGTTCATCAGGTGGGATCGCTTCGTCCGCGGCGGCATGAAGGTGCGCACCTTCCGGTCGAACGTCACCAGCCCGACGGCGTCCTGCTGGTGGATCATCATGTACCCCAGCGCCGCGGCCAGGCAGATCGCGTAGTCCATCTTCGTCATCCGCCCGCCGCCGGCGTAGCCCATCGAGGCCGAGCAGTCCATCAGCAGGTACGCCTGGAGGTTCGTCTCGGCCTCGAACTTGCGGACGTAGAACCGGTCGGTCTTGGCGTAGACGTTCCAGTCGATGGTCCGCAGGTCATCGCCGGGCGAGTACTTGCGGTGCTCGGAGAATTCGACGGAGAAGCCCTGGTACGGCGAGCTGTGTAGCCCCGCCAGCAGTCCCTCGACGATGAACCGCGCCCGCAGGTCCAGGCGGGCGACCTGCCGGATGACGTCCGGGCGGAGGTATTCCTCGGTCTTCAGCGGCATGGAGGCATTGTCGCGTCCGCCCGACCGGCGGGTCAACGAATCATCGGTCCGGTCCGGCGTGCGGTAAGTACTCCTGCAGCGGACAGACGTCCCAGGCGTCGGAG
>CAZADC010000391.1:0-3684 GCA_964483755.1 uncultured Planctomycetaceae bacterium
CCGAGAATCTGCAGGTCGATGCCGCCCGCCTCGGCGATCGCCCGCTCGTAGGCGGCGCAGTGCTCGCGAACCTCGTGGGCGGCGCAGTGCTCGCGAACCTCGTGGGCGGGCGCCTCGCCGGAGGGAATGTGGATGTTCTCCGGCGGGATGTTCACGCCGTCGAACAGGTTCTCCTGCATCCAGCCGTGATAGGACTGGATCGCGTCGTGAGCGATCGGCCAGTATTCGTCGAGGTTGAACGTCACGACGTTGGAGAAGTCCAGCCCCTCCTCGGCATGCATGCGGACCAGCTCGGCGTAGACGTTGACGGGCGTGTGTCCGGTCGCCAGCCCGAGCACCGCGGTCTCGCCGCGATCGGCCTTGGCGCGGATCAGCGACGCGATGCGGCGGGCGACGGCGATGGACGCCTGCTTGTCGTCCGGGTAGATGCGAACGGGCGCCTGCTCCAGGTCGGTGATATTCGTTTCGTTGTGCACTTCGGGCGGTCCTTCCGGCTGCGATGTCGGGGTGGCGCAAATCATCCCCCCGGTTTCGGGCATTATACGCGGCGGCGTGCGAAAAGGCACGGGCTTGCGGTAATTCGCTCCCCCGTCCTACACTTGCGCTCCATGGCGACGCTGCGCATCCTGGCGATGGAGCCCTACTACGGCGGGAGCCACCGGGCGTTTCTCGACGGCTGGTCGGCCCGCAGCCGGCACGAATGGACGCTCCTGACCCTCCCGGCGCACCATTGGAAATGGCGGATGCGTCACGCCGCCGTCACGTTCGCCGAGCGGCTCGCCGCCCTCCCGGCCGCCGACCGGCGCCGGGACGTGCTGTGGTGCTCGGACATGCTGGACCTGCCGGCGCTGCTGGCGCTCGCGCGCGGGAACCTCGGCGACATCCCGGCCGTGGCGTACTTCCACGAGAATCAGCTCACCTACCCGGACCCCCATGCCGACGAGCGGGACGTGCATTTCGGCGTGACGAACTTCATGACGGCCCTGGCGGCGGACGAGGCGTGGTTCAACACCGCCTGGCATCGCGACAGTTTTCTGGCGGCCGTCGAGGCGCTGCTGACGGGCATGCCGGACTTCCCCCTGTCCGACGCGGTCGCCCGCGCGGCCGGTCGCTGCCGCGTCCTGCCTCCGGGCGTGGAGGACTTCCCGCCGCGAGGCCCGCGAGCGCCCGGCCCGGCCCGCCTGCTGTGGGCGGCGCGATGGGAACACGACAAGAACCCGGAGGCGTTTTTCGAGGCGCTGGAGCGGCTCGTCGCGTGCGGCATCGACTTCCGCGTCAGTGTGATCGGCGAGCAGTTCCGCGACGCGCCGGAAGTTTTCGAGCGCACCCGCAAGCGTCTGGCCGGGCGCATCGACCGCTGGGGCTACCAGCCGACGCGGGAGACCTATCGCGAGGCGCTGCGGGAGGCGGACGTGATCGTGTCGACGGCGATGCACGAGTTCTTCGGCATCAGCGTCGTCGAGGCCGTGGCGGCCGGGGCGTATCCCGTGCTGCCGAGGCGGCTGGCCTACCCGGAAGTCCTCGCCGACGCCGAGGACCCGGACGCCTTCTTCTACGACGGCGGCGCGGACGCGCTGGCGGACAAGCTGGCCGAGGTCATCGGGCGCATCGAGCGGGGAGACCTGTGGCAAGGCGATCCGCACCGCGCAGCGCGGGCGATGCGGCGATACGCCTGGGATCAAGCGGCCCCCCGGCTGGACGAGGCGATCGAGCGCGTGCTCTGATGCGCTCGGCGATGGGGCGTCGAGGACCGCGAACGCTGCGCGCGACACCGCCCGCCGGACCCGGCGCCGCCGGCCGATGCGCCCCGCGCGCCCGCAGCCTCCCTCGGGCGGACACCCCCGGCCCCCCTTTGCCGGCGGTCTGGGCTTTCAGCTTACCTGCAGCTCGCGGGTGCGCTTCTCGAGCTGCGTGCGGAGGCGTTCGAGGATCGCCGAGTGCATCTGGGAGACGCGCGATTCCGAGAGGTCCAGCGTCTCGCCGATCTCCTTCATCGTCATCTCCTCGAAGTAGTACAGCAGCACGATCAGCCGCTCCGCCCGCGAGAGCCCGCGCGTGATCAGCTCCTTGACGTCCTTGCGCTGGGCGGTGCGGAAGGGGTCCTTCGAGCGCTTGTCCTCCAGGATGTCGATCTCGCGGACGTCCTTGTGCGAGTCGGTCTCGAACCACTTGCGGTTCAAGGAGACCAGCCCCACCGCCTGGGCGTCGCGGCGCAGCTTGCGGAAATCCTTCAGGGAGAGCTTCATCCGCGAGGCGAGCTCCTTTTCCGTGGGCGAGCGCCCGAACTCGGCCTCGAGCTGATGGGTCGCCTCGTTGAGCTTGTGCGCCCGGCTGCGGACGAGCCGCGGAACCCAGTCCATGCTCCGAAGCTCGTCAAGGATCGCGCCGCGGACCCGCGGTGAGCAATAGGTGGCGAACTTGACGCCGCGGTCCGGGTCGAACGCATTGAGCGCGTCCATGAGCCCGAACGTGCCCGCCGACATCAGGTCGTCGGTGTCCACCTCGTCCGGCAGCTTGGCGGCCAGCCGCTCCGCCGTGTACTTGACAATGTGGAGGTACTGCTCCATCAGGAAGTTGCGGTCCTCGTCCCTCCGGTGCTTGAGGAAGCGGTCCCATGCGGCCTGGAGCTCCTCCGGACTCGCTTTCGATCGGGTGATCTTCATGGCGTTGCGGCTCCTTTCACTGTGACCTGCGGATCGAATCGTCGATCCGACGCAGCACCGCGACCTGCGGGACCTCCTGCGACTGCTGCCCGCTGCGCATACCTGTCGGCCGCGTTGCCCTGAACGTAGGAAAAGTATCGATAATACGGAAGTATCCTATTCTTCGTTAACCGCCCTGTCAACCTATTTTCCCTAAATTCTCTATACTGTCTAACTAATTCCCCCACGGGAGTCGCAGCCCGGCAGATCCGTTCGCAGGCGCCGCTTATGCGCAGCCCATTTATCTGCACAGTGTTATGCCGCAGGGGGACATGGGAAATCCACCGGGCGAAGGGTGGGGAGAACAGGACGGAAAAGTGCAGATTTTTCCAAATTGGGCGCAAGGCGAGGGTCGGACAGCACGGGGCATCCACGGTCAGCGGACGGCCGTAGGGTCCACGCGACATCCGTGTCGCATCTGTGCTGAGCATCCTTGCTCGTCCTTTTGTCCCGATCAGGCGTCGGGTCCGATTCCGTCGAACCCCGGCCTGCTCGTCACGAGAACCAGTTGACCACGCGGCGGAAGAAGCTGGGGCGCTCGGCGCCGACGGCCGATCCGCTCGCCAGCTTGGTCGCCAGCGCCGCCAGGCACCGGCTCGCCGGCGACCGCGGGAATGCCAGCACGAGCGGCTCTCGCCGCCGGACGGCGTCGCGGACCTTCGGGTCCTGGAGAACGTACCCCGCGTCGAACACGCGCACGCCGAGGAACTGCCGGGCGACGCCGGAAATCCGGTCGTACGTCTCGCGGGCCTGCCCGCGATCGTCGCAGAAGTTCACCAGCAGGCTGGTCCGCCCTTCGAAGCCGCGCCGGGCGAGCAGTTTCACGACGGCGTAAGCGTCCGTGACGGAGGTCGGTTCCGGGCTGGCGACGACCAGCGCCGTGTCGGCCGAGGCGGCAACGTGCAACACGTCCGGACCGATCCCCGCCCCGCAGTCGACGATCACGACGTCGTTGTCGTCCTCCAGCGCGCCGAGCTCGTCG
>CAZADC010000392.1:0-3682 GCA_964483755.1 uncultured Planctomycetaceae bacterium
GATCGGCACAATGGGCAGGAAAACCTCATAGATTTAGCTATGACACAGTACTAGGAGGCGCCTTGACGGGCCTGCCGGGCGCAGCGACGGGCCGGCCGGCGCAACGGCTTCGCTCCCGGCCGGGCCCGCGGAGGTCGCATGGTCGAACGCCGACATGGAGTGCGGCGGAGGCACCGTGGCGGCCGGGCGCGAGAGCGGGTAGGACAACACAATGGACATGCGGGACAGGCTGCTGGAAGAAGCCCTCGTGCTTCGATGCCAGACCGGCGACGCCGGCCTGCTGCCTTGGGGTGAGCTCGCCGAGGCCCTGGGGCTGGCAGACCTGCGGCAACGGCATCACGGATTTCGGCAACGGGACGTGGTCCCGGTTCACGTGTGTCGACGGCGGCTGAGACGGCATCCGCTTGCGGGTTCCCGCCTCGACGACGGGGTTGCTGGACGTTGACGCTCCCGCTCGCCGGAACTGGCGGGCGGCGGGACGGGACGCCAGGGGTTCGGGCGGGAGCGAGGGCGGTGCGGGGTACTCCCGGCATGCGTCAATCGGGCCGCGGTAAGCATCCGGGACTCGCACCACCCGCGCCCAGGCGCCACGAGAGCGTGTCGTATTTACGAACCTATTACTTCGCGTATTGGGATGGGCGCACAGACGGGCCGGCCGTATACTTGAATTCCGAGGATAGGGTTCTCTCGTCGCAGAAGAGGACACCGTCGGGACTGAGGCTGCCTGGAGTCGAAGGCCGCTCACGCCGCGGACAGCCGGTTCCGGCAAGAGGAAGGCTGGACGTGCCGGCGTCTCATCGAGCGAGGCCCGCGTGTGGCGTATCGCGAGAGCTCGTCGCGCCCATGCGTACAGAAGTGAGGATAACATGAAGCGAGCAGTGACCATCGTGTTCGCGCTGCTCAGCGCGTTCGGCGCCGCAAACTCCGCATTCGGCATCACCCCAAACGAGGGCTACGACATCGACATGCTGTTCGATGCCGATGACCCCCAAACGGCGATCTTCGCCCTGAATCCGGACTCCGAGGAGTTCTGGTCCATGACGTTCTGCCAGCCGGGCATCGCGCTGATCGAGCTGGGCGACGTGACCTATCGGGCGTTCCCGGGCGCGTCCCACTTCCGGACCTACAACCTGGGCGACACGATCTCCAGCGGCTACGGCGACGAATGGACGATCTCCCGCACGCTGTCGCTGGGCAACAGCGACGACGACGTGCTCTACCTCGGCGCCGAACCCGCGGAAGCCGCGACGCCGCTGGTCCCCATCTACACGGGCGACTGGTTGGCCGCGGGGAGTCTGGGCATCATGGTGGGTGCGCGCTACCGGCAGGCTGCGGCCTACACGCAGATCACCAACTACCAATACGTAGAGGGCGTCGGCGACGGCGAGCATCTCGTGACCCATCATCCGTACACGGCCCACCTGGATGGCGGAGATTCCGGCAAGCCGATCTTCGTGGTCAGCCCGGAAGGGGATGCCTACTACATCGCCAGCCACTATACCACCGGCTCAGGGTACTCGCCGATCCCGGACATGCTCGCGTTGTATCCCGACGCGAACTACATCGGCTACGAGGGCCCGCTGGCGAAGTACATCGACATCCACCCCGAAACGGACGTGACCTGGAGTTTCGTCCCCGAGCCGGCGACGCTGGTGCTGCTGGCCGCCGGAGGCTCGGTGCTGCTGACTCGCCGTCGCCGTCGCGGCTAGGCGAGCGTGGCCGGGTCGGCGGCACGGGGGAGGGGCTCTGTCCTTGCTTGCGCCCCAGCCACGGGGCGGAGCGACAGCCGGCGAGCAGGCGCGTCGCGGATCGCTCGGGGAGTGCCGGTCGCCCCGAACGGCCTTTCCGGGAAGCTCGCTGACGGCGTTGCGGGCGACGGACATCGCGGCTGAACACGACCCCGGCAGCCTGCCCGCCGTGCACGCCCTCGCGCGTCCAGATCCTGACCAGGCAGTACAATTTCCGGGTTCTTCTCCGAATCAGTTGCCGGAGGTCGGATGGAATGCCTGCTTGACCTTGAGCGTGAAGCAGTGTTCGTCATGGCAGCCGTACGCTTCCCGACGGCGAGGACGATCCCACCCGCGGGGTCGGCATGCCCGTCTGCGAGCGAAGCCGCCACCTACGCCAATCCGCGGACGGGACACGCACGCGTGCGGCAGCTCATGGACGACATTGCGGCGGAGTCGGGCGCGCAGTCGACGCCGGCGTTTTTGGACAGTATCGTACGGATGACCGCCGACCGACGGGAACAGGCAGCGACAGGTGGATAACGAGAATCCATTCAGCGACGCGCTGCGGCGTGCGCTCGCCCGCCACGGCGGGCCGGCGCCCGTCCTGCCGTTTGACCTGCGCGAGACGCCGATCCACGTGTTTGACCTCTCCGGCGACAACGAGGACCTCGCGACCATCGATGTGGGCGATTCGGCCGCGTATTCGGCATATATCACGGAGACGATGCGTCGTCATGGCGCCGTAATCGGCGTCGGAAGGTACGGCGAGCATCGCCCCGGATACGCCCGTCGAGTGCTGTTCGCATCGGGCCATCAGCCGCGGACCTTGCACCTGGGCATCGATCTGTGGGCGCCGGCCGGCACGAAGGTATCCTCCCCTCTGCCCGCTTCCGTGCACAGCAGCGCCGACAACGCCGGCCGGGGGGACTACGGCCCGACCGTCATTCTCCAGCACCGTCTCGGCCATCTGACGTTCTTCACGCTCTACGGCCACTTGTCGCCGGAAAGCCTGGAGGGAAAGCACATCGGGCGATCCGTCGGCGCGGGCGAAGTGTTCGCCGCGATCGGCGCGCCGCCCGGCAACGGCGACTGGGCGCCACACCTGCACTTCCAGCTCATCACGGACATGGCCGGTCACTTCGGCGACTACCCCGGCGTTGCGCCCGCAGCGGACGGCGACGGTTGGCTCGCGCGGTCGCCCGATCCCCGGGGCCTGCTGATGCTGGAGGGACGCCTGTAGGTCGGCGGCATCGCCGGAGTCGCTGACGATGGTTCGCCGCGTCGGACGCTCCGGCGACGGCGCCCGATCCGAGGGACGGAACGAAGACGCGCAACTGGGCGCGGGAGGCGCGAGAGCGGCCTTGCGCGTACTGCCGGAGCCGCTGCGACACAACGCCGCCCCCGGCCGTTGTCTGTTGCCGGGGGCGGCGAACGTGTGTCAGGGCGGCTCGGCGCTGCGCCGCTATGGCTTGAACTCGACCACTTCCATCATCACCTTCATTTCCCCCGTTGCGTCTGACATGGACTTGACGATCCCGCCGGGCACGTCGTCACACGTCCACGTCTTGCTCGTGACCGTCCGGTCGCCGACCGTCATCTTCGTCTGCGTCACCTTGCAGGTGAGCGTCTTGCCGGCTACCTCGACCTCTTCCGTGCCCAGGTCCTTGGTCTCCACACCGGCGGGCGTCTTTGCCGTGCCGGGCTCGGCGTACCTTGGCATCTTCTGTTCCATCGAGGCCATCTCGTTGTCGCCCATCATCGTCGTCATCTTCACGTAGGCGAACTCGTCATCGACCTTCGTCACTTCCATTCTCTGCGTCATGTTGTTCGGCATGCTGTACTTGACCATCGTGCCGACCTCGGCGTCCGCCCATGCCGTCGGCTGCTTGTCGCCCGAGGCCGGGGCGGGTTCCTCTTCCGCCGCAGCAGGCTCCTCTTCCTCGGCCGGGGCG
>CAZADC010000393.1:0-3665 GCA_964483755.1 uncultured Planctomycetaceae bacterium
TCTTCCTCGGCGACAGCATCACGCACGCCGACGTCTACCGTCGCACGATCGAACGCGTCTGGCGACATTACCACCCAAAGCTGGAGGTCACTTTCGCACAGGGCGGACGAAGCGGATCCCTCGCCACCGCCAGCCGGGAGCAGTACGACAAGGCCTCCGCCGACGTGCGCCCCACGATCGTCAGCCTCATGACGGGCATGAACAACTCGATCAACAGCGGATGGCGGGTCGGCGAGCCGATGGATCGCCCGCTCGAGTCCTACCGCGAGAGCCTGACGCAGTTCGCCCGCGCCGCCCGCGCGAACGGCGTGACCGTCCTGCTGATGAGCCCGACGCTGACGGACGAATCGCTCGGCTGGGGCAGCATGTGGGCGCTGGAGGGCACCGAGGAATTCCTCCGCCGCGCGGGAAAGATCGCCGCCGAGGTCGCCGAGGCGGAGGGCGCCCTCTACGTCCCGACGGCGGAGGAGTTCGAGCAGGCGCAGGACGCGCTGGCGCCCGAGCAGATCCTCCGCCACGACGGCGTCCATCCGTCGGCGACCGGTCAGTACGAAATTGCCCGCTCGCTGCTGCGGCGCATGCGGTTCCCGGACCGCCCCGCCGGCGATCGAGAGCTCACCGATCCGCCGCCGCCCGCGCCGGTGAAGCTGCGCCCGGCGGAGCGGTTCCTGGGCGAGGGCGAGCGCACGATCCGCTTCGTGCTCGACAGCGACACGCCCGTCGAGGCGTCGCTGGCGTGGAGCGTCGGCGACGCACGCGGCGAGGAGGCGGTGACCGTAGACGGGCCGACGGACTGGTCTCTCGACCTCCCCGCCGCCGACGCGGGACTCGAACCCGGCGAAGCCACGGATGTCCTCATCGACGTCATCGTCGCCGAGCGGCGATCGCTCTACATCGTCGACCTGGCGAGAACGCGGGTCCTTCATCCCGACGAGGACGGCTGGGTTGACGGCACGATCCGGTCGAAGGACGATCGGCCGGAAGGCAGGAAGGCCGTCAGGTGGCGCCTGCGGGTGTCCGGCGGGGAGCTGCTGCTCGTGGCGGAAGTGTTCGACTCGGAGATTCGCAGCGACCACGACTGGCCTTGGGGGCAGGACGGGCTGAACGTCTGGCTGGACCTGCGGCCGCCGGAGCGCTTCGCCGACGTCGGGCTCGACAGCGACGTCTACATGAGCATGCTGCACGTCTACGACCAACCGCGGTTCGCGGTCACGCTGCGTCCCTGGCTGGGGCGGGGGATGGAGCGCGTCGCCGCCGTCGGCGGCGAGAAGACCGACACCGGGTACGTCGCCCATCTGCACGTCGCCGAAGGCCATTGGCAGATGCAGCACGCGAGCAAGTGGGCGAAGTTTCGCCTCGCCGAGCGGGACATGATCGGGCTCGGCATGCAGTACTCCGACCTGGACACCGGCGCGGACGGCAAGGGAAAGCTGAACATCCACTGGCTGGCCGAGACGGACAACCCGTACGACCGCTACGGGAACACGTACTGGATCGTCGATCTGAAGGGGACGCTCGCCGCCGACACGGTGACGAACGTCCACGCCGTCCGCCTGCTGCCGTAGTCGCCGTCGTCCGGAGACCCCCGTAATGCCGGATCGCCCGAACATCGTGCTCTGCATGGTCGACCAGATGCGGGCCTGCTCCGTCGGATGCTACGGCGACGAGGTCGCCCGCACGCCGAACATCGACCGCCTCGCCGCCGGCGGGCTTCGGTTCGACACGGCCGTGACGAATAACCCCGTCTGCATGCCCGCCCGTTCGAGCCTTCTGACCGGCCAGTACGGGCGGACCTGCACCGGGCGGACGTGCAACGTGGCGCACGTCGACACGGACGGCTGGTCGCTGCCCCAGACGCCGCCGGCCGAGCGGCGCGAGCTGCTCGACGCGACGCTTCCGGAGCTGCTTCGCGACGCGGGCTACCGCACCGGGCTGGTGGGCAAGTGGCACGTTCACGCCCCGCCCGGACCGGTCGGCTTCGATCACGCCGTCTACCCGTTCGTCTCGCACCGCAACTCCGACCAGACCTACGTCATGCCGGACGGATCGCACCGGCGGGTCGCGGGGTTCGGCCCGGACTTCGAGATCGAACGGGCCGCGGAATTCCTCGACGCCGGCGACGCCCGCCCGTTCTTTCTGTTCCACAACATCTCCCCGCCGCACCCGCCGCTGGCCGACGCCCCGACGGAGTACCTGCGGATGCACGACCCGGCCGACGTGCCGATCCGCCCGAACGTCCTCGCCGACGGCGAGCTTCCCATCGACGAGCACTGGTTCCGTATCTACGAGTGGGACTCGCGGTACTACATGCGCCACGAGCCGGACACGGAGCTCGAACCCGGCTTCGACCTGCGCAACGTCATCGCCCGCTACTACGGGAACGTCACCTGGGCGGACGATACGCTGGGCCGTCTTCTGGGGTTGCTGGAGGAGCGCGCACTCCGCGGGAATACGCTCATCCTGTTCCTGTCGGACCACGGGGACAATCTCGGCAGCCATCAGCGCTACAACAAGGACTGCCTGTTCGAGGAATCGATCCGGATTCCGTGGATCGCGAGCGGACCGGGCATCCGGCCCGGCGCGGCGAATGTGCGCCAGATCGCCCAGGTGATCGATGTCGCGCCGACACTGCTGGAGCTGTGCGGGCTCGACCCGGCCGGGTCGATGCACGGGAGGTCGCTCGCGTCGATTCTCCGGGGCCAGCGGGAGGAACTGGACGTCAACGAGGCGTACGTCGAGACCGATCACGACGAGATCGCCGTCCGCACGCCGACGCACCTGTGCGGGATGCGCCTGTCCGACGAGCCGAAGGAGTTCAGTCTCGCCCGGCGCGTGGGCAGGAAGCGCCCCGAGGACCCCTGCCCCGTCGCGGACGAGCGGTACTGCCTGTACGACCTGCGCGACGACCCGTACGAGCTGCACAACCTGGCAGCCGCGGGCGGGGACGACGGGGGTGACGAACTCCGCCGCCGCCTCCGCCGATGGCACGAACGGACGCCCTGGCTGACGCGGTAGCCCACATGGCTCACGAAGGCGCCTCGCTGTTTTCGCAGCGCCCGGCAAGGCCGAAGGCCCCAGCCCTGGGTCCCGAACGCACAGGACAGGAGCCCCGAAGGGGCGATCGTCAATAGCCCAGGGCCGAGCGAAGCGAAGCCCTGGGAATCCGCGGACCGCGCCGCGCAAGCCCCGGCAGGGGCGATCGTCCGTCCCGAACGGACGGGAGCGAAGCCCTGAAAGCGCGATGCCCGGAGACGCCAACACCATGCGCGCGCCTGCGCGCCCCCGTCGCGGCGGGACGATGCGCGCGTCGGCGCTCAGCCCGTAGGGCGCGCAAGCGGCGCTGTTCCGGTTGCACGCGGAATGAAGCGCCCTCGCCCGGCCTAAAAGCATTGTGTCGCCCCTTCAGGGCTCCTCTCTGAACGGCCCGTTCCCGGGGCTTCGCCCGCTCGCAAGCTCGCGGCCGGGCGCCCCGGGCTTGCCCATGCCGGCCTTTCAGGCCTTGAAGCAACCCCCGTGCACATGTCGGCCTTTCAGGCCTTGAAAAAGCCGGCCTGCCGCATCGGCCCTGAAGGGGCCGGAGTAACATAGCCCAGGGCAAGGCCGAAGGCCGCAGCCCTGGGTCCCGAACGCACAGGACAGGAGCCCCGAAGGGGCGATCGTCAATA
>CAZADC010000394.1:0-3645 GCA_964483755.1 uncultured Planctomycetaceae bacterium
GGCAATCCAAACCCCTCGCCGCGTGAAAACTACCTACTGAAACGGGATGCACCCGGACAGGGGTGTGCGACATGATTTCGTGGCACGAAAACATGTCGCACACAGAGCGGGAGAGAGTAGTGAGTAGAAAGCAGATTCCACCGCTGCCTGAGCCGGGCTGAGCCGGAGGGAGAACCTGTGGCATTGCCTTGGCAGTCACTACTGGGCGAACCGGGCCTTCGATCACCGAGCGGCTCCGGGCTCGGCCGCAAAGACGTGGCAAGCGTTTGTCTGCGACCCTCCACCACTCAATCTGTCTGCCGGGGCGTCGCGTCCTGCGTCACCCACCGGCGCTACGTGCCGGCGAATCGCCTGGCCAGGAAATCGGCGATACGCCCGCCGATCTCGCGGTAGTGGTCAATCGTGAGCACAACGTCGTCGGCGGCCTGGTAGGAGGTCTCGACAGAGAGCGCGCGAATGCCCAGCACGCCCCGCGCGTAGCGGGCGAAATTGGGCGTCTCCCAGCGGGAGCGGTAACCGGCGACGCGGGCGAAGTCCTCGGCCGCATAGGGCGTGCCGATCCCCTCGGCGAGCGCCTCGGCGAGTTCGCGGTCGGCCGGCTCGGGTCCGTCGCCGCCCTCGCAGACGGGCAGGAAGGCGTAGACGCCCGTCGTCTCGCCGCCTCCGGGCGCGTGCAGGTCCAGGGCAAGCTCCGCCCGGCAGCGGTTGTGCCAGCGCTGCAGGTCGCGCTGGTAGCAGAGCGTCTCGTGGCGCATCGGCGGATGCCCCCACGCGCGGTTCAGGTCGTACGGGAACCGGTCCTTCCCGTAGGCGCCGAGCACCACGCCGTCGACGTCGGCCAGCGGGACCGCCCAGACCAGCGGGGCCGCGTCGCCCAGATCATTGATCCGGCGCAGCAGTCCGTCGAGCACCCAGGCGCCGGGCGTCTCTGAGGCGTGCTGGCGGGCGATGCAGTAGACGCCCGGGCGCTCGTCCGACGTCTTCCCGCACGCGTTGCTGACGCGGAGCAGCGGACGCCCGCACTGGCTGACGCCGATCGGATCGGCCCGCAGCGTGTCGCTGTCGGCGACCAGGGCCTCCACGTCCTCCGGGCCGTACGGATAGCAGAACGCGACGTCCACAGAACTGTCGGGGGCTTCGAGCGACCATTCCCCCACCGCGGCGCCGTCCGGGGTCTCCCGGCATTTGCCCGTCTCCAGGCGTTGCCAGGACCCGCCTTCGTATCGGACAACCGGGCGCATGCGTCCGATCGCCTCGCACGCCAGCCCGAGCATCGTCTCGACGTGCAGAAGCCGCAGGCACAGCGGCTCTCCGTCGCCGGCGCTCCCGCAGCGACGGATGCGGAAGCAGAACCACAGGGCCTCCGGCCCGCCTCGGGGATGCGCGGCGAACTCAATCGTCGTCCGCCCGTCGGCTCGCGACACGCCCGGCGCGGCGACGTTGCCGAAGGGGATGTCCGCCTCGATGCGATATTCAACGGTCATCTGCAAACTCCTCTCCGCCGACTCAGCCGTCTATTCTTACGCGGGCGCCGCCGCCTGTCCACCGCACGGATCGCTCTTCCGTCGCCGGTCGCGGCGGGTACAATCAGGGCATGCCCGAATCCGGCGAACGCATCGAGCCGCAGCTCTGCATGATCCGTCCCGACCTCGGCCGCCTCCCCGCCGTCGAGCTGCCCGAGGGCTATAGCATCCGCACCAGCCGCGGCGGGGCCGGCGCCCACTGGGCGCGCATCCTCGGCCGGGCGTTCGACGGCGTGGACACCTGGCCGGTCGAGAAATACCGCGAGATCATGCTCGCCGACCCGGCCTGGCGGGCGGATCGGATCTTCTTCATCTGCGACCCGGACGGCATGCCCTGCGCCACGGCGGGTGCGTACCGGGCGAAGCGCTGGGGCCCCGAAGCGGGATACCTCCACTGGGTGGGCGTCTGTCCGGACCACCGGGGCAGACGCCTGGGCTACGCCGTCAGCCTGGCGTGCCTTCACAAGTTCCGCGCCGAGGGATGCGATTGCGCCGTGCTCCAGACCGACGATTTCCGCCTGCCGGCGATCCGGATATACCTGCGTCTGGACTTCGAGCCGCTGGTCATCCATCCGAACCAGCCCGCCAGGTGGGACGCCGTCTTCGGACAGCTCGGCCTTCCGCCGCCGTGCGCGTATCGCCGACGCGACGAACCCGTCGAGGGGCTGACCGGATAGCCCCGGTCACTGCCGCGTAAAGCGCTTGCCCTTGATGCGCAGTGCGTCGTCCCGCACTTCGATCGGTACAAGCTCCGCGCCGCCTTCGCGGACGCGCACCTTCAGCGTGATCCGATCATCGTCACGCTCGAGAATCTCGTACTCCCACGTGTCCTTCATGCGGGCTTCGCCTTCCGGGGGGAGGTCGTAGTTCCGCCCCAGGCTCCCGCTCGCAGCGTTAAAGAGGGATCGGCTGACGTTCATGCCCGCCAGCTTCCTTCCCTGCGAGATGGTCTTCGGCGTGATCCGCATGACCTCTCGCCACTCCAGGCGAACGGGCTTGTCGTTGACGGTAATGCCCTCAAGCATTTGGGTTGTCGGTGCTTCCCACGTGCCGACCAGCTCCGAAGCGCTCGTGGAACCGCCGTCGTTCGAGTCCCCGCAGCCGCACAGCAGCAGCGACAGCGCCGTCAGCGTCAGAGACAGTGCTCGCCCCCGGCGCAGGTCGGGGAGAACCGGCCGGCAAAAGCATCGGCGACTGGTGGCTGCGGACATGTGACGTCTTTTCGCGGTGCCCTGAGTGTTCGAAACTTCCCTTGGCCCGGGGCGCCGAAGCGCGGCCCCGGCGAAAGGCAGCCTACTGTCATCAGGCGGCTGCCGCCAGATGAACTGGGGGCGTTGCGGGAATCGTTGCACAGCGCGGTGCGGCGGGTTGCAGCCCGACGGCGAGGCGCTATAATCACGATCTCGCCGCCGGCGCCGTGGCCGGGGCGGCACGAACGACCGCCGGAAGGACCGCCGACCATGACCTCGATGCAGGCGCTTCAGGACCGATTCCGACGCAACGTGGTGTTCATGCTGCGCGTCCGGCTGGCCGACGCGTCGAACCCGCTGACGCGGATGCTGGACGCCGTCGCCGCCACCGGGGCGCGGATCGGCGAGATCCTGTTGCGCGAGCACCATCACGGGCACATCGTCTACGACGTGCAGCTGTTCGCCAGCAACGACGGGCAGACCGACCAGGCCGTCGAGGCGGCCGAGCGGACCGCCGGCGTGGAGATCGTCTCGGTGACGGACGTGGCGATGGAGTCCCACCGGGGCGGGGCGTGCGAGACCCGTTCGCGCTGTCCGATCCGGTCCAACACCGACCTGCGCATCGTGTACACACCGGGCGTGGCGCGGGTCTGCAAGGCAATCGAGGCCGATCCGTCGCTGGCGCGAACCTACACCGCCGTCGCCAACAAGGTCGCCATCTGCACCAACGGCACGGCGATCCTCGGGCTTGGCGACATCGGCGTGCTGGCCGGGCTGCCGGTGATGGAGGGCAAATCGGCGATCTTCTGGGAGTTCGCGAAGATCTCCGCCGAGCCGGTGCTGATCGACACGCACGATCCGGACGAGTTCATCGACGTGATGACGAAGCTCTCGGCCGGGTACGGCGCCGTCCAGGTGGAGGACGTGGCCGC
>CAZADC010000395.1:0-3645 GCA_964483755.1 uncultured Planctomycetaceae bacterium
GCGGTCGTTCGTCATCGGACTCGGAATACGACGACGCGAGGGCGGCACAGTCGGCGTCGCCGAGCGTGAAAGATCCCGCGGCCATTTCCTGCGATTGTGCGAGGGAGGTCGAGGCGAGAATCGAGAGCGACAGTGCGACAGCGACGGCGGTCCGTGCGAGGTGGTACATGTCGGGCTCCTCTGTGGTGTGATGTGTGTGGAGGACAGTCTGACGACGCCGGACGCCTTCGACAAGGGCGGGCTCGGAGTCCGGTGTCGGTGCGGGCGGGTCTTGTGGATCGCCTGAAAGACGCCTGCGCGTCATCCTGATCGGGGGTCGGCGGGGCGGGGGGCGATGCTCGGGCCATCGGTCGTGAGAAAGTCCCGCAGGATGACGGCGGCCGCGACGGCGTCCTGCCGGGCGCGGCGCTTGCGGCGGGTGAGCTGTCCAGCGAGCGCCTCGTCGGCCGTGAAGCTGCTGAGCCGCTCGTCCCAGAGTCGGACGTCCAGGTCGCACTCGTCCGCCAGCCGTATCGCCAGCTCGCGCGCGAGCCGTCCCTGAGGGCCTTCCGTGTCGTCCATGTTCAGAGGCCAGCCGACGACGATGCCGTCGGCGCGGTACTCGGCGGCGATCTCGATCACGCGGGCGAGAGCCTGTTCGACCGGCTCGGCGTCAATCACCTCGACCGGCGAGGCGAGCGCGTCCGTCTCCCCCGCGACGGCGACCCCCCAGCGCCGCGTTCCGTGATCGATGGCCAGCCAGCGCCTCACGTCGGCTCCGTTAGATGTACCTGTCCCCGAACCTCTCGCCCAGCTCGGTGACGAGGTCCTTGAGACGCTGGGAGTCGGACTTGTTGCAAACGAGCGTGGCGTCGGCGGAGTGAATGATCACGCACTCGTCCATGCCCAGCACGGCCAGCAGGTGGTTGTCGGAACTGACGATCACGTTGCGGTAGCTGTCCACCAGCAGCGAGTTGGGCGCGATGACGACGTTGCCGGACTCATCCGTATCGCAGACATCGCTCAGCGCCGGCCAGGAGCCGACGTCCAGCCACTCGGCCTGCAGCTCGACCATCAGGACGCGGTCGGCCCTCTCCATGACGGCGTAGTCGATGCTGATCTTTTCGAGTTGCGGGTAGACCGCCTCCAGCACGTTCGTGTAGTCGCGGCCTTCGGCAACCGCCTCGGCGACGGGGGCGAGCCTTTCCATGGAATCGGGCAGGTGCTTCTGGAGCTCGGCACGGATCGCGCCGACCGTCCACACGAACATCCCGCTGTTCCAGTAGTACTGCTTGGACTCCACGTACCGGCGGGCGGTCTGGTGGTCGGGTTTCTCCTTGAAATCCACGACTTCGTATACGTTGTCGTCAATCCTGCCGGCGACGTGGATGTACCCGAGCCCGGTGTGCGGCCAGGTCGGACGGATGCCGAACGTCAGCAGGGCGTCGGGATGGGTCTGCGCGGCGTCGAGCGCCTGACGGACGCAGTCGGCAAAGCGGTCGGCCGGGCGGATGACGTGATCGGCGGTGAAGACCGCCATCGTCGCGTTCGGGTCGCGCGCCGTGATGACCTGCGCCGCCAGGGCGATGGCGTTGGCGGTGTCGCGGCCCTCCGGCTCGCCGACGATGTGTTCGGGCTCGAGCTGCGGCAGCGCCTCGGCAACCTGGTCGGCGTACTCGGCGTTCGTGATGACGCAGATCTTGTCGTGGTCGAACAGCCCCTCCAGGCGCTCGACGGCCATCTCCAGCAGGCTCTTGCCGTTGATGAGCGACAGGAGTTGCTTCGGACGGCTGAGACGGCTCATCGGCCAGAGCCGCTTGCCCGCGCCCCCGGCCATGATGACGGCGTAGTTCATGCGATGCGTCCTTTCGACTCTGATCTCCGGCAAAGGCGCCTGCAGTCGTCACGCGATTCCGGCTCGGGCTGCGCCTGCTGCACCACGGCGCAACGCGCGACGGGCGCCCAGGTTACCTGCTCAAGATGCTCTTGGAAGTATATCGGCCCGGCGCGGGACTTCCATTCAGTCGAGGATTATCCGGAAGTGCGGGTAATCCGCGCGGCAGCAGCTGCGGAGCAGGCCGTCGAGCTCGCTGCGTCCATCTGCGTCCGGCTCGACGGGACGCCGGACAAGGAATCGCCGTGGATGTGCGGTCGCGTCAGACCACGAACAGGCTGTTGCTCGAGAACTGCGGATCGCAGGTCAGGTTCACGCCGAGGCGGCGCAGCCCGGTGTCGTCGCCCGGGGACGGCATGTGCGTCATGTGCATGTCGCATCCCCGGAGGCGGTCGAGCTGTTCGACGGCGAGCTCCGCCGTCGGATTCGTGGTCGCCGCGATGGACAGGGCGATCAGCGTCTCCTCGAGATCGAGACTGACGGCCTTGCGCCGCATGATGTTCTGCTTCAACGTCGAGATGGATCGGATGATCATCGGCGACAGCAGGTGCAGCCTGGCGGGGATGTCGGCAAGCGACTTGACGGCGTTGAGCATAGTGCTGCTGGCCGCGTGCATCAGCGTGGAATTGGTGCCGGTTACGATGTCGCCTCCGGGCAGCTGGATGGCGGCCGCGCAGAGGATCCCGGCGTTGCCCTTGTCCGCCGAGCCGGCCGCCCGTTCGGCCGCCCGTCTCGCCGGGGCCACGGTCGGGCGGTCAGTCGGACAGACGTCCAGCTCCTTCAGCAGCAGGTCCACGCGATCGACCGTCTCGGCGTCCGCCATGCCCATCGCGTATTCGCAGGCGTAGCGGAAGCGGCGTCGAATGACCTCCTGCACCGCCGCCCTGCGAACCGTCTCGTCGCACGCGATGGCGAAGCCGGCGCGGTTGACCCCCATGTCCGTCGGCGACCGGTACAGCCCGCCGTCCTGCGTGATGCGCTCCAGTATGGCCCGCAGGACGGGGAAGCTCTCCACGTCGCGGTTGTAGTTGACGGCGGTCTCACCGTAGGCGTCGAGGTGGAAGGGGTCGACGAGGTTGAAGTCCCGGATGTCGGCGGTTGCGGCCTCGTAGGCGACGTTCACCGGATGCCGCAGCGGCAGATTCCAGATCGGAAAGGTCTCGAACTTCGCGTACCCGGCCCGTCCGCCCGACCGATGCTCGTGGTAGACCTGGGAAAGGCAGGTCGCCATCTTCCCGCTGTTGGGACCGGGCCCGGTGACGACCACAAGCGGCTTGCGGGTCTCAATGAACGGGTTCCCCCCGTAGCCGTCCTTACTGACGATCCTGTCCACGTCGGCCGGATAGCCCTCGATGGGACGGTGCATCACGGTCCGGATGCCTCGCCGCTCGAGCTTGGTGCGGAACGCGGTCGCGCCGGGCTGTCCCTCGAAGCGGGTGACGACCACGGCCGAGACGTCCAGACCCCAGTCCCGGATGTCGTCGATCAGCTTGAACGCGTCGGAATCGTACGTGATCCCGAAGTCCGCGCGGACTTTTCGATGCTCGATGTGCCCGGCGTAGATGCACAGGATGATCTCCGCTTCCGCCTTGAGCCGCTGAAGCAGGCGCATCTTGACGTTCGGATCATATCCCGGGAGCACTCTCGCCGCGTGGTAATCGAAGATCAGCTTGCCGCCGAACTCCAGGTAGAGCTTGCCGGACGTGTCCGCCAGCCGTCGTATGATGGCGTCGGACTGCTCGTCCAAATATCGCTCGTTGTCGAAGCCGCCA
>CAZADC010000396.1:0-3632 GCA_964483755.1 uncultured Planctomycetaceae bacterium
AGGCGTACGATCTCATGCGGACCATGGGCATGACGCCCTCCGAGATGTCCGACGTGTTCGCCGAGTGGAACAAGGGCGACCTGGACAGCTATCTGATCGAGATCACGGCCGAGATTCTCGCAAAGGCCGACGACGAGACCGGCAAGCCGATGGTGGACGTCATCCTCGACACGGCCGGGCAGAAGGGCACCGGCAAGTGGACGGTCATCACCGCCTGCGAGCTGGGCATGCCGGTGACGCTCATCGCCGAAGCGGTGTTCGCACGCTGCCTGTCGGCGCTCAAGGAAGAGCGCGTCGCCGCGGCCGAGACGCTCGGCGGACCGAAACGGAGCTTTGACGGCGACCGCGACGCGTTCCTCGACGACATCCGCCAGGCCCTGTACGCCTCGAAGATCTGCTCCTACGCCCAGGGCTTCCAGATGATGCGAGCCGCGGCCGAGGAGTACGAATGGAACCTCAACTACGGCGGCGTGGCGATGATGTGGCGGGGCGGGTGCATCATCCGCAGCCAGTTCCTCGGGCGGATCAAGGAAGCCTTTGACGACGATCCGGAACTGACGAACCTGCTGCTGGTCGACTACTTCCGCAGCGCGATCATGGACGCCCAGGGCGCCTGGCGGCGCGTGATCGGGCGCGCGGTGGAGATGGGCGTTCCCGTCCCGGCGTTCTGCAGCGCGCTGGCGTACTTCGACGGGTACCGCAGCGAGCGCCTGCCGCAGAACCTCCTCCAGGCCCAGCGGGATTACTTCGGCGCCCACACCTACGAGCGCGTGGACAAGCCGCGCGGCGAATTCTTCCATACCAACTGGACCGGCGAAGGCGGCGACACCACCGCGAGCACCTATACCGCCTGACCCGCTGCCGATACGACCGGACATGCGTGTGAACGCCGCTACAGGAGACGTGCCATGAGCAGATGGGCAATGCGCTGCATCGCCGGCGCCGCGGCCGGCGGGCTCATCGCCGCCTCGCTGGCGCTGAGCGGGTGCATGCGGGAGATCAGCCGCGGCGAGTTCCACCCCGACGGCTCGAACGTCGGCTACCACAAGCCGCGGTACATCAGCGTGCGGGACGGGAGCCCGCCGCCGCGCGATATCGAGGAAGCGATGCGCCCGCCGAAGGAGGACCCATGAATCCCGAGCCGGACGCCGGACCCGCCCTCTCGGCCGAGACGATCCGCGAAACCATCCGGGCCGACGTATATCCCGCCAGCCTCGTCGACGTCGGCGACGCCACGCTGTTTCTCGCCTCGCGCGACGGCGTGCGGCACGTCGGGTGCGTCGGCGAGGCCGGCCTGCCGGACGTCGAGAAGCTCGGGGAGATCGGCGAGCGCCCCGTCTGCCTCAGTCCGGCCGGCGCCGCAAACGCCGCCGCCCTGCGGCGAATCCTGCCGTGGACGGCCCCGTCGGCGATCGGGCTGAGCACCAGCGTCGGACTTGGCGACCGCCTCGGGCTCGCGACGCCCGGGCACGTCCGCGCCGTGCGGGAGACCTCGGTCAAACCGTTCTATGCGCAGCAGTCGATCCGCGAGATGTCCCGCAGCGGCCGGACGCCGCAGGAGGTCATGGACGACGCGACGTGGGGCGTTTTCCAGGAGAGCTACCGCGAGGGGTTCGGCAGCGACGCCGACCACCTTCAGACCCCCGAGGACGTGAACGCCGTCGCCGGCTGCGGGTTCACGATGTTCACCATCGACCCGGGCGCGTTCGTCCAGGCCGACGCCGACTCGCTGGACGCCGGCGCGCTCGCCGAACGCTACGAGGGGCTCGACTACGAGACTCTCGAGACGGACGCCGACCTGCTGGCCGAGCGGTACGTCGGGCGCGGGTTCGCCCTCGACGGCGGCGGCGAGGTGGACTTCGACGAGGAGTCCTTCCGCCGCGCGGCCGTCAAGTACGCCGACGCGGTGGCCCACGTCGTGCGGATGCACCGCAAGATCGCCGTCACGATCGAGGGCGAGTTCGAGCTGGAGATCAGCGTCGACGAGACCGACTCGCCCACCACACCGGCGGAGCATTACTTCATCGCGGCAGAGCTTCGCCGGATGGAGGTACCGTGGGTCTCGCTGGCGCCGCGTTTCGTCGGTCGGTTCGAGAAGGGCGTCGACTACATAGGCGATCTGGAGGAGTTCCGGGCCGCACTCGCCGAGCACGCCGCCGTAATGCGGACACTGGGCCCGTACAAGATTTCCGTGCACTCCGGGAGCGACAAGTTCTCCGTCTACCCGATCATCGCCGAGCTGACCGACGGGCTCGTGCATCTCAAGACGGCCGGGACGAGCTATCTGGAGGGGCTGCGGGCGATCGCGTCGCTCGACCCCGGGCTGTTCCGGGAGATCCTGGACTTCGCCCGCGGGCGATACGAGCAGGACAGGGCGACGTATCACGTGTCGGCCGAGCTGGACCGCGTGCCGCCGGCGGAGGAGCTGTCGGACGGGAATCTGCCGGGGCTGCTGGACGACTTCCATGCCCGCCAGGTCCTGCACGTGACGTACGGCTCGGTCCTGACGGCCGACGGGGGCGAGCGGTTCCGCGACGCGCTGTTCGCCGCGCTGCGGACCAGCGAGGAGACGTACTACGACCTGCTGGCCGAGCACCTCGGACAGCACGTCCGGTCACTGATCTGAAGGGAACGGCGCTGGTTCCCGCACTCGCATTTCACACGGCAGGTGGTAGGGTGTGCCTCGCCGACCCCCCGACGCAGCGCGGCGGGGCTCGTGACGAGGCCTGCAGACCACGGGAGCGATCTCATGACGGATGCGGACGCGAAGCTGTTTGACGTGACGGGCAGATGCGTCGCCATCACCGGCGGCGCGGGCGTGCTGTGCAGCGCGATGGCCAAGGCCCTCGCGAAGCGCGGCGCGAAGATCTGCGTGATCGACTACGACGCCCTGCGCGGCAACGAGCTGTGCAAGGAGATCGAGAACGACGGCGGGTTCGCGATTCCGGTGCAGGCGAACGTGCTGGACCGCGACGAGATCCGCGAGGCCTTCTCCTGCGCCGTCCAGAGCATGGGGCAGGTGGACGTGCTGATCAACGGCGCCGGCGGGAACAGGAAGGAGGCGACCTGCAACGTCGACACGACCTTCTTCGAGCTGCCCGCCGACGCGCTGCGGTGGGTCTTTGACCTCAACTGCCTCGGCACCATGCTCCCCTGCCAGGTCTTCGGACGACACATGGCCGAGCGGGGGGAGGGGATCATCATCAACGTCAGTTCGATGAACGCATTCCGCCCGCTGACGAACATCGCGGCCTACTCGTCGGCCAAGGCGGCCGTCAGCAACTTCACCCAGTGGCTTGCGGTGTACATGGCGCAGCGGCACTCGACGAACATCCGCGTCAACGCCCTCGCGCCGGGCTTCTTCCTGACCGACCAGAACCGCTTCCTCCTGATGGACGAGGACACCGGCAACCTGACGCCGCGGGGTAAACAGATCCTCGGCCACACGCCGCAGGGACGCTTCGGCGAACCGGACGATCTGGTCGGGACACTGGTGTGGCTGATGAGCGACGCCAGCCGCTTCGTCACCGGGTGCGTCGTCCCCGTCGACGGCGGGTTCAACGCCTACAGCGGCGTCTGACCGGCGCCGTCCGCGCCTGGCTGTTCTACTCTTCCGCGTCCTCGCCGTCGGC
>CAZADC010000397.1:0-3630 GCA_964483755.1 uncultured Planctomycetaceae bacterium
GCCGGCATGGCGAGCCGCTGGTAGGCGGTGACGGGCGTCAGCGCGTCGGCCAGCAGCTCCCGGTAGACCGGGACCACGTTGCCCTTCTCGGCGTGCGCGAGAAACTCGTCGAAACTGGGGTGGTAGTGTTTCATGTCGTGTTCGCGTCCAGCGCCGCCGACAGCCGCTCGATCTCCCGCGGAGCGGTGTCGGCGATGTCGTAATTCTCGTCCGGATCGTGCTGCGTGTCGAACAGAATCGGCGGCTCTCCGGCGCGGCGGACGAGCTTGAACCGCCCGTCCCACGCCAGGCGCCAGTCGCCCAGTCCGCTGATCAACACGTCGCGGTGCGTCGGCGTCGATCCGCTGAGCAGGTCGACCAGCGAACGGCTGTCCATGCCGGCCAGCGGCTCGACGCCGGCGAGCTCGAGGAACGTCGCCGCCAGGTCGTACATCTGCACCAGCGCGTCACAGACGACGCCGCGTCGCCCGCCGGGCAGGGAGACAATCAGCGGCACCCCGACGGCCGGCTGGCGCCACGTGCTCTTGCCCCACCGTCCGTGGTCGCCGAGCATCTCGCCGTGGTCGCTGCTGAAGACGATCACGGTGCGGTCCAGCTCGCCCCGCTCGCGGACGGCGTCGATGAACCGCCCGACCTGGCGGTCGATGTTCTCGATCATGGCCGCGTAGTTCTGCCGGGCCCGCAGCACGCCTTCGACGTCCGGGTCGTCGCTGTCGACCGGGGGCGGCAGCTCGACGTCCTTCCATCGCTCGCGCATGCGCGGGGTGACGTCCATCGGGTTGTGCGGGCCGGTGAAGTTCACCTGCAGGAACCACGGCTCGCCGACGGGAATGTCCCCCAGCACCGCGAGGGCGTTCTCGCTCAGCCAGTTGTCGCAGTAGGCGTCCTCGCCGACGGCTGTCGTGTAGGCGTCGTGGCTCGCCCCGCGCTCGGCGTGCTCGCGGCAATACGTCTCGGCCAGCCCGCGATCGGCGAGCATCTTGAGGTACGGTCCCTTCGGCCCGCCGGCCCGCCGGTAGCTGATGCTGCCGTCGAGCTTGCCCTCGTTGTCGACGCCGTCGGTGAACCCCCACGCGTCCAGGCATCGGCTGCCGTCGAGGTTCCAGTCGAGCGTCGCCTTGGCGAGGTCGAACTTGCCCACGCCGCCGACGCGATACCCCGCCTCGCGCAGGCGCTGGTAGCAGGTCGGCTCTTCGAGCGGGTAGTCCTGCCCGTTATCGACGACGCCGGAGCACGGGTAGCCCTGCCCCCGCGCCAGGCACGCCCTCGCCGGGGCGCACAGCGGCGACGGCGTCACCGCTCGCGTGAACCGAACCCCCTCGCCGGCGAGACGATCCAGGTTCGGCGTCCGCAGCGGCAGGTCGTCGTTGACGCCCAGCCAGTCCGGGCGGTGCTGGTCGGGGAAGAGGAACAGGAAGTTCGGGCGGTCCGCGTCGGTCATGTCGTCTGCCTTGTGAACTGCTGCATGGCCACGCCGGCCGCCCCGATCACGCCGGCGTCGTTGCCCAGCTCAGCGATGACGATCTCGGTCATGACATCGGTGATCGACCAGTGCAGGCGCGCGAAGTGCTCGCGCACGGGCTTCATCAGCGCGTCGCCCGCCTTGGTCAGCCCGCCGGCGAGGACGATCCGCTCGGGATCGAAGATACGGCAGATGTTCACGCACGCCAGCGCCAGGTAGTACGCCCCGCGATCCCACACCTCCCCGGCCAGCTCGTCTCCGCCGGCCCGCGCCTCCTGGATGTCCTTCGCGTCGATCTCGCCCTTCTCGTCCAGTCTTGCCGCCAGCGAGCTCTCGCGCCCCTGCCCGCGGATGAGCTCGGCGGCGTGGCGGGCCATGTAGGTCGCCGAGCAGTACCGTTCCGTGCAGCCGCGCTGACCGCATCCGCATTCCTCCCCGCCCGGCTCGATGACCATGTGCCCGAGTTCGGCGCCCATCTCGTGGGCCCCGTGGAGCAGCACGCCGTCGATGATGATCCCGCTGCCGACGCCCGTACCGAGCGTCAGGAGCACCATGTCCCCCGCGCTGGCGCCGGCGCCGCAGAGGTACTCGCCGAAGGCGGCGGCGTTGGCGTCGTTCTCCAGCACGGCCGGCATGCCCAGCCCCTCGCCCACGCGGTCGCGGATCGGCACGTCGCGGAAGCCGGGAAGATTCGGCATGTCGCGCACGACCCCGGCGGAGATGTCCAGCGGCCCGGGCGAGCCGATGCCCGCGCCCGCCACGTCGTCGACCGACAGGCCCGCCTCGTCGAGCACCCGCCGTCCGCCCTCGACCATCCGCGCGATCACCGCCTCAGGGCCGTGTTCGGTCGGCGTGCGGAGCTGGAACACGTGCCGCGCCACGTGGTCTTCGTCCAGGAGGCAGAACTTCACGAACGTTCCGCCGAGATCGATCCCGATGCACTGTCTGCTCATACGCCTGTTCCTGACGGTTGGGTATGCCTTACGGAAGGGCGACATTGTGCCGCCGCCGACCGGTCAAGTCAAAGACGCGAGAATGGCGGACGGCACGTTCGCGCCGACGTTGCGATCGCCCCTGGCGGGGCTCCCCCGCTGCCGATCCATACCCAGGGCTCCGCTTCGCTTCGCCCTGGGCTATTGGCGAT
Source organism: uncultured Planctomycetaceae bacterium (assembly GCA_964483755.1). Taxonomy (GTDB): domain Bacteria; phylum Planctomycetota; class Phycisphaerae; order SM23-33; family SM23-33; genus CAZADC01. The sequence goes on from CAZADC010000397.1 coordinate 2,607, forward strand.
CGCCCCTTCGGGGCTGTTTCAGAGCGGCTCGGTCCGTGACAACCGATCCGTCGAGGGTACTGCATGCCGACCCGCCTCATGAGAGCCCCCGCAAACGGGCGGCGCGTCGCACGCCGGGCCGGCTATCGCTTCGCTGCGTCATCCTGAACGGCCTTCTCGACGAGCTCCTCCCCCGCCCGGACGAGATTGTCCATGGCGGCCGACAGATCGTCGCTCAACTCGCGCCCGTAGTCGACCGTCTTCGGCTGGATTGCCAAGATCTCCACGCGATCGGGTCGGCGGGTGAACTGCTCGCATAGGCGCAGCGTCTCGATGAACGGCGCGTCGTGCATGCTCATCCGCCCCGTCGTGTCGGCCGAGACCTGCTCCGGCGTGACGACGCGGTGCTCGCCCGGCGCGAGCCCCATGTCGGCCGCGTCGAAGACGATCATCCGCTGCGCCTCCTCGATAACCCCGAGCAGGTTCAGCCCGCCCGCGCCGCCATCGACGAACTCGACGTCGCCCGGCCACTCCCGCGCGTCGCGGACGCGCTCGAGCACGCGGACGCCGACGCCCTCGTCGCACATCAGGATGTTGCCGATTCCCAGGACCGTCAGATTCGCCATGGACGGCGATTATACGGAAAGGCGACGTTCGTGTCCGCCGCCGGCATCACTTCTCCGGTTCGACGTAGACCACCACCTGCTGGTTGACCGCGTCGGCGTTGAGGGTGACCCCCCTGCCGTCGGCAAGGTCGGCCGCGTCGATCACGCGGACGGCTTCGGCCCAGTCGGCCTCTTCCGGCACGAGCTCGACCAGGCGGTTCGGCGCTGCCGTGAATGCCTCCTCGTTCAGCGCGTTGCCCGGGCGCTTCGGGAACAGCGCCATGTAGAGGATGTCCATCTCGACGAGGTCGTTGAAAAAGTGCGTTCCGAGCGAGACGTCGGGCACCAGGTCCTCCCGCATGGCGACGATCTCGCACAGCGCCGAGACGCGGTTGATGTCCGAGAAGTTCACCGGCACGCCGAGCGAGGGCGTGGTGGTG
>CAZADC010000398.1:0-3626 GCA_964483755.1 uncultured Planctomycetaceae bacterium
ACTGCCCTGTCCGCGTCGTCCGCGCGGTGAAGTGCCCCCGCCGCAGACGTGGCAGACATTTAGGGAGCTTGTCGGCACCGCGACAAGCGGAAATTGAGAAAAAGTTTACGGTTTCTTCCCCACCCCCGCATCGGGGAGTGCCCTCGCGGCGTTTCGGACGGGGCGATTTGATACGCGCGGCGCGCCTAGAATGAGTTTAACAGAAGCCCCAGCAGTGCCCCCCCGCGAAAGGACGGACCGAAATGCCCCCGAAAGACCTCTTCGACGGCGTCAACGAGCCGCAGGACCCGGAGAACCTGAGCGACCTCGAGAAGAAGCACCTGCCGGTGGTGGACGCGCCGGAGTCGGTCGGAAAGGGGGAATGCTTCTCGCTGACGGCTGAGGTCGGCAAGCTGCTCGCCCATCCTAACGAGCACTCGCACTTCATAGAATTTCTGGACGTGTACGCCGACGAGACGTATCTTGCGCGAGCGGATTTCACGGATGTCACCGCCTGCCCGAAGGTTACGTTCTGTCTCCGCCTGGAGCATCCGGCGAGGGAACTGCGGGTCTACGAGCGGTGCAACCAGCACGGCGTATGGGTGACGCGCAGGCCGATCGAGGTCCGCGAGTAGACGCCGCGCGGCGTCCCAGCCCCGCCGTCACGCCAGCGAAAGGAATCGAGAGATGAAAGCGATCGTCGACGCTGACACCTGCACCGGATGCGGACTGTGCCCCGACATCTGCCCGGAGGTCTTCGAGCTGAACGATGAGGGCATCGCGGTGGTCAAGGCCGACCCCGTTCCCGCGGACGTCGAGGACTCCGCCCGGGAAGCGGCCGAGAGCTGCCCCGTCGAAGCAATCACGATCGAATAGCCGACGCGGCGGTCCCCCGGGCGCCGCGCGTGCGACGCGAAGCGCCGGCGAAGCCCGCCGGGCAAGGCCGATCGAAGGGCTGAAGGTCGCGGACGCGCGCCGCGAAGCGTCGGACTGAAGGCTCAGTCCTGCCCGAGCGTCTGCCGCAGGCGATCGCGGAGGACGGCCGCGTCCTCGTAGCGTTCCTCCCGCACGGCGGCGGCGAGATCCTCGCGAAGCTGGTCCACCGGATCGGGCGGGATCTTCTTACGGATTTCGGCCGCCATCGCATCCAGGACGGCGAGCTCGCCGGACTCCTCTGGCGACTCGTCCGGCTGGGCGCGCTCGTAGAAGGCCTCCAGGTCCTCAATTCCCCGCTCGATGAACCGAAGCGCCCGCGCCGCATCGTCCTTCTGCATCGCCAGGCGCGCCCGCGCCCGCGCCTGCATCATCATCACGTAGGGGCGGTACTGCTCCAGGACGTACCGGTCCGATTCCTCCGCGGCATAGGCACGGCAGAAGTCGAACAGGCGGAGGTTCCGCGTGGCGTCCCGCACGACGGAGTGGAAGTCTTCGAGAATGAACGCCGCGAGGTAGCGGTGGTAGTACATGACGCCCTCGAACCGCAGCAGCTCGCAGTCCTGCGGCGTCAGCTCGAACCCCTCGTCGCCGCCGGTCCGCTCCCGGTGGCGGCGGAGCCGATGATTGTGGTAGGCCAGCAGGCTTTCGCAGCCGTGGGGACGCTGTCCGTCCGGGCGTCCGGAGGTTTCCATCTGGAGCAGCCCGAGGTCGAGTCGCAGCTGGATCTTCTCGCGCCCGTCGTCACCGCGGATCTTCCGCGCGGTGACCTGCCCCGGCTCGTAAGGCCAATCGTCGAGGATGTCTCCGATATCCAGGCTCATGCCGACAGCATTGTATCAAGACTCCGCCCGTGTCCGGCGGGACGGACGCCCCTAACGGATCTCCACTTCCGTGTAGTCCACCTCCAGCACCGGCTCGTCGCCGACCAGCGTGAATTCGCCCGGCCGGACCACGCTCACGTGACGGCAGAACGCCATGCCGTTGGGCTGGATGGCGTAGGTCAGGACCGTGACCGAGGGGCCCCTGCCCTCGTCCGCGGGCACGGTGATGTATCGCAGCACGTGCGTCGTCGCATCGAAGTAGTAGGCGTCGGCGCCCATCGGATCGCCCGACACGGCGACGCGGAGGCACTTCTCGCCGGCGACGCTGACGCGCTCGGCGGCCGACGTCTGAACGCCCGGCGCCAGCAGGTTCATCGGTCCGCGGAGGCGGCGGATGAGCATGACCATCGCCTCGGCGAGGCGCTTGTCGTGTCGCTCGTCACCGAGTGTGCCGGAGGTGCGGACCTTGCCGTCGACGCGGGCGGTCCCCCGCCACTCGCCGGCGGGCGCGTCGGCCGAGGCGCGCACCGTGCCGCCCGGCAGATCGATGAGCTGTTCGGTTCGGGTCACGTAGGCGTCGACCCCGTTGCCGTAGATGGTCACCACGGCGCGTGCGCGGACGTCGTCGGCCGACTGCCAGGCGTCCAGTCCGCCCATGGACTGAACCGCGGCGCGCACCGTCGGAGCGCCCGGGCCGATCCGTTCGGCGCCCGGCACCTTGCCGGGCCCGCAGCCCGTCAGCCCAAGCCCCGCCGCCAGCACCGCCGCCGCCATCATCCGCCTGTACGTCATGGAATACTCCTTCGCCTCGATGCCTGTCGGATGCGGCGACAGGGTATCACGCGCGCCCGCCGAGTTCGAGACCAAAAGCACGATCGCGGCGCCGTGCCATTGCCGCCGGCAGCTTCACGCGGCCGGGAAGCCGATTTGACCCCGCCGCAGCCTGTCACATATACTGACCAGGGTGGTGGTAGTGTCGATACAGTTCCGCAGTGCCCGTTCGGGCAAGGAGAAGGCATATGACACGCGGCAGCGCGACATGCGAGGGCTCCAGGACGTCCGCGGCGTCCGCGCGGCCCCCATCGAGCCCGCGTTCATCCCTGCATCGGCAGCGGGCCTCGACGCTCATCGGATCGCCCGTCATGAGACAGCGCGGTTTCACGCTGATCGAACTGCTGGTCGTCATCGCCATCATCGCCCTGCTGGTGAGCATTCTCATGCCGTCGCTGCAGCGCGCGACGTACGAGGCGAGGAAAGTCTACTGCGCCGGCAGCCAGCGGAACGTGCTCATCGCGACCAATCTTTACGCGGAAGACCACAACGGCAAGTACCCCCCGGCCCCGTCGCACTGGTACCACCGCGTCAAGCTTGGCCCGTACGAGGCGCAGACGATGGGCGTCCTCCTTCGCGACGGGTATCTGCCCGTTCAGAAGGACCTGTTCTTCTGTCCGTCGGGCGAGGCCTCGTGGAACTGGCAGAGTTGGCCGCATCTGCAGCGCTGCATCCTCGACAATCCCGGAACGAACGCGCAGGCGTACATCACCTACGCCGCCCGCTTCACCGAGATTGACCGATACCGTCAGCTCACGCTCGAGACGGCCGGCGATCACGCCCCCCTTCTGGCGGACTACGTGTACGACGCCAAGAACGTCTGGGGCAGCGGATCGAACTTCGCGCTGTACTGGACGAGCGGGTCCAAGCAGGCCCACCAGGCGCAGGGGCTCAACGTCGGGTACTTCGACACATCCGTCAAGTTCCTTCGCTTCGAGCCGATGGAATGGTGCGGCGGCGCGGCCTGGCTGGGCATGTACAACGTCCACTACCGCAACGGGAACGTCTGGTACTGGGCGCGCCGGCAGTACGGCCTTTGAGAATTCCCGCCGATCTCTC
>CAZADC010000399.1:0-3623 GCA_964483755.1 uncultured Planctomycetaceae bacterium
CCGTTGCGCGCAGGCTTGTGTGTTCTGCGACAGGCCGGCGCGGTTCCGTGCCCGCTCCGCGGGCACGCGCGCCGGCGGGACTTCGCTACGCCAGCATCGCCTGCAGGTCCTCCTGCGGATCGCCGATCGGAGTCAGTCCGAACTGCTCGACGAGCGTGGTGAGCACGCCCGGCGGCACGAAGGCCGGGAGCGTCGGACCGATCCGCATGTCCTTGACGCCGAGGTGCAGCAGCGTCAGGAGGATGGCGACGGCCTTCTGCTCGAACCAGCTCAGCACGATCGACAGCGGCAGGTCGTTCACGCCGCAGTCGAACGCGTCAGCAAGCGCGACCGCGATCTGAATCGCCGAGTAGGCGTCGTTGCACTGCCCGCAGTCGAGCAGGCGCGGAATCCCGCCGATCTCGCCGAACGGCAGCTTGTTGAAGCGGTACTTCCCGCACGCCAGCGTCAGGATGACGCAGTCGTCGGGGACGGCCTTGGCGAGCTCCGTGTAGTAGTTCCGCCCCGGCTTGGCGCCGTCGCATCCGCCGATGAGGAAGAACCGCCGGATCGCGCCGTCCTTGACGGCCTGGATGACGGTGTCGGCGACGCCCATCACCGCGTCGTGGGCGAAGCCGGTCATGATGTACTTCTCCTCGCCGTCCTCGGCGAACCCCGGCTGGGCGAGAGCGGCCTCGATGACGGGCGTGTAGTCGCCGTCATCGATGTGCCGCACGCCCGGCCACGCGGTCGGCCCGGAGGTGAAGATGCGGTCCTTGTAACTGTCCTTGGGCTTCTGGATGCAGTTGGTCGTCATCAGGATCGCGCCGGGGAAGTCCTCGAACTCCTGACGCTGGTCCTGCCACGCGCCGCCGTAGTTGCCCACCAGGTGGTCGTACTTCTTGAGCTCCGGGTAGGCGTTGCACATGAGCATCTCGGAGTGCGTGTATACGTTGATGCCCTTGTCGGTCGTCTGCTCGAGCAGGTCGCCGAGGTGCTCCAGATCGTGCCCGGAGACCACGATGCACTTGCCCTTGACCGGCGTGACGCGGACGTTGGTCGGCTCGGGCTTGCCGTAGGTGCTCGTGTGCGCCTCGTCGAGCAGTCCCATCGTCTTGAGGTTGATCTCGCCGCACTTGAGGCAGTATTCGACCAGCGGGCCGGCGTCGTCCGGACGGCGGGTCAGGAAGTCCATCGCCTCCACGAAGAACGCGTCGATCTCGTCGTCGGTCTTGCCCAGGTCGCGGGCGTGATAGGCGTAGGCGCCGGCGCCCTTCAGCCCGTAGGTCAGCAGCTCCTGCAGCCCGGTAATCTCCTCGCCCAGCTCGTCGAGACGGTTCTGGATCGACGCCTCCTCGCCCTGGCGGATCATCGCGTTGAGATCGTCGGTGTGCTCCCACCAGGCGATGGGGCAGGAGAGCTTCTCCGGCTGGAGCCCGGCGTCCTCGACGGCCCTGGTGTAGAGCGCGACCGCCTTGTTCTTGATCTCGACGGCGTCGGCGATCAGCTTCTGCAGCCGCTCGGGGTCGAAATTGACGTTCGTCACCGTCGCGAACAGCGCGTAGGGGACGAACGCGTCGATCTCGGCATCCTTCGCGCCCAGCTCGCGGGCGCGGTGGGCGTAGCGTGCCAGGTCCTTCGTCGCGTAGATCAGAAGGTCCTGCAGGGCGGCCGTCTCGGGGTCCTTGCCGCACACGCCGTAGGCGGTGCAGCCGCTGCCCTGGGCCGTCTGTTCGCACTGGTAGCAGAACATGTTCATCTTCGTTTCTCCTTCAACGGTTGCACGGGACTGCTTCGTTCGGCAGGTGCTTACGAGAGAAAATAGCGGACCAGCCAGTCCAACCGGCCTCGGGCGACGTAGTGCATCCCGCCGGTCCGCATGACGTCCTTCATCCTAGCGCGGTGCTCGTCGTCGTAGCAGTGAATCGGACAATCCTTGCATTTCGGCTTCGGGTCCAGCGGGCAGCGGCGCAGGCGCTGCGCGGCGTAGTCCAGCAGCTCGCGGCAGTCGTCGCAGAGTCCGCCGTCGGCCCGTCCGTGACGCTTACGGCAGTAGACGGCGAGGAACTTCCGCACGACGTCCTGCTGCCGTCCGATGTCGCGACGTTTCGGCACGGCGGCCTACCCATCTTCCCTGATCCGTCCGTCGATGCCGACGGTCACGTCGCGGACGTCGATGTCGTCGCGCCCGCTGCGGCGGATCGCCTCGGCGACCACGCCGACAATGCCCGTGCAGCAGGGCGCCTCCATGTGCGCGACGGTCACGGACCGGACGGAGTTCTCAGCGAAGACGCGCGTCAGCTTCTCGACGTACGGACCGGTGTCGTCGAGCTTGGGGCACGCGATCGCCAGCGTCCGCCCGGCCAGGAGCTTCTCGTGGAAGTCCGCCATCGCCGTGGGCACGCAGTCGGCCGCGATGAGCACGTCGGCGTCCTGCCAGATCGCCCCGGTCGGGGGGACCAGCGAAAGCTGGGTCGGCCATTGACGCAGGCGCGACGGGCGATCGGCGGCATCGGTGCTCGCCGGCTCCGGCGTGTCCTCCTGCTCGCCGAGCAGCATGCGCAGCGCCGCGCCGGGGCATCCGCCGGAGGGTTTCGCCGGGGCGTCCTCGTTCAGCATTCGCACGGCTGCTCCCGGACATCCGCCGGCGTGGTGCGCGTCGGCGTGCGGCGCAGCGGCGGACTTCTTCTTTCCGCTCTCGCCCTCGGCCGCGAGGTGCTGGGCGACGGCGTCGTGGTCGAATCCGTCGGCCTCCCGCTCCTCGATGGTGATCGCGTCCATGGGGCACTCGCCGAGGCAGTTGCCCAGCCCGTCGCAGAGGTTGTCGGCGACGAGGCGGGCCTTTCCGTCGACGATGCGGATGGCGCCCTCGGCACAGCTCGGCACGCACAGCCCGCACCCGTTGCACTTGTCTTCGTCTATCTTCACGATTTTCCGCGTTGTCTTGACGGCCATGATCGGCTCCTTGTGAGGGTCGCTCTCAATCGTCACGTCCTTTGTAGCGGATCGCGTCCGAGGCCCCCTTGACCTGCGTCAAACGAGGCGGATTTCTTTCAAACTGCGCGGGGTCATAGCGCGCAAGCAACACGGATGCAGTGAATTACGCAGCGACATGATCCCCCGAGGAACAGACGGATTTCATGGCACGATCGTGGGCGGGGCCTTCGTCGCGTTCGTCCGCTTCAGGATGCGGCGGCCTGGGGCGCCACGGCACGCGTCGGCCTGGGAAGGCCGCCGCGCAGGTGTCGTCGCGCGTCAGGCCGGCGCTTCAGGCGTACGATCCGCCGCCGGTCAGCCCCAGCGCCTCTCGCTTCTCGCGCCGCTCGGCCGCAACCTTCTGCTCGTATCCGCTCTGACGGAAGGCGTCGAGAGGATCCGTCGGGACGCCGAGCTTTTCCCGCACGGCGGCGAGGATTTCCGAGACGTTCATCTCGTACGCGGCCCGGAGGGTCTCCTCGGCGCGGACCACGTCGTGGTTGACCTGCGCGTCGGCCAGCGCCTTTCGGTCCACGCACAGCGCCTTGGCAAACAGCTCCTGGGTTCGGCAGACCGTCTGGATCATCGCCTGGACCTTCGGCTTGACGTTGTGCGACTGGTCGATCATCCAGGCGATGTCCACATCGCGCCCGCGCTCGTGCTCCCAG
>CAZADC010000400.1:0-3622 GCA_964483755.1 uncultured Planctomycetaceae bacterium
CGCAAGGAAGCGGGCCTGCGCAACATCATCTGGCTGGTCGCGGTCGTCGTGGCCGGGGTCGTCGCCGTCTGGGTGTCGCGGTCCGGGCCCGACGGGCTGGACGCTCCGGGCGGCCCGCCGGGCCCGGTGGACCGGGCCTATCGGCTGATCCGGGAGAACTACTACCGCCCGACCGAGCCGGAGGCGATCCGGCGCGGCGCCGTCCGTGGCATGGTGGAATCGCTGGACGAGTTCTCGAGCTACGTCCCGGCCGACCGCGCGCCCGACCTCGAGAAGCGAATTGCCGGCGTGGGGCAGGGGCTGGGGCTGATGCTCAGGTGGGACGGCGCTCGCCTGCGGGTGCTGGACGTCGAGCCGGATTCGCCCGCCGACCGCGCCCGCGTGCGCCCGGGATTCGTCCTGAACAGCATTGGCGGCGAGGCGGTTCCACCCTGCGCGCCGCCGGCGAAGATTCGCGCGATGCTGGATGCCGAATCGCCGGTCAAGCTCAGCTTCGCCGTGGGCGATGACGAGAGGCACGTCGTCGAGGTCGAGCCGGCCGAGTACCGCGTGCACAGCGTTCGCGGACTCTATCGCGGTGCGGACGGCCGGATTGAGCACGTCCTCGACGAAGAGGACGACTTCGCCTGCGTCCGCGTCACGGAGTTCGTTAACAGTACGGCCGGGGACGTCCACCAGGCGATGCGGAGCATTCCGCAGGTCGGCGGGCTGGTGCTGGACCTGCGGGGCAACCCGGGCGGTCGGCTCCCGGCCGCCGTCGAGACGGCGGACCTGTTCCTGCGCGACGGGCCAATCGTCTCGGTGCGGCGGGCCGGAGGCGTCCAGGAGTACGTCGCCCACGCCGGGGGTACTTACCCGGGCTTCCCGATGGCGGTGCTGATCGACGCGGAAACGGCGTCGGCGGCGGAGATCGTCGCCGGGGCGCTGCGCCGCCGCGGTCGCGCGGTGCTCGTCGGCGAGCGGACACGCGGAAAGGGGTGCGTGCAGAGCATGTTCCCGCTGCCCGACGAGCTGGGCTGGATCAATCTGACCACGGCGGAGTTCTACTTCGAGGAGGATCGGCCGATCACCCGTCGTCCCGGCAGTCTGCGCTGGGGCGTGGACCCGCACGTCACGGTTCGCATGACGCCCGCCGAGGCGGAGCGGCGCATGCGGGCACGGCTGCGCCTGTACCGGAGCGGGACGTCGGCGCCGGCGACCCACGCGTCAGCGACGACACGCCCCGCCGGCGACGTCGCGGACCAACGCGTCGCCGTGCTGATTGACAACGACCCGCAGCTTCGCGCTGCCGTCGAGCTGCTGCGGAGCCCCGAACGTATGGAGAGCATTCTCCGCGCCGCGGCCGTCGAACGCCGACGGGCCCGCCGCGGCCGATCCGACCGGAGCGGCGATGAGTGAGCCGACGCTCATCCTGGGCATCGAGACGAGCTGCGACGAGACCGCGTGCGCCGTTGTCGCCGACGGACGTGAGGTGCGGAGCAGCATCGTCGCCAGCCAGATCGACGTCCATGCACGGTTCGGAGGCGTGGTGCCGGAGATTGCCTCGCGGGCTCACATCGAGGCGATCAACACGGTCATCGATCAGGCCCTCCGGGCCGCCGGGACCGATCCCGCGGACCTTGACGGCGTCGCCGTGACGCACGAGCCCGGGCTCATCGGATCCCTGCTGGTCGGCGTAATGGCCGCCAAGACGCTCGCCTGGGCGTGGGGCCTGCCCCTGATCGGCGTGAACCACGTCTGCGCGCACGCGCTGGCGCCGGCGCTCGACGCCGAGCCGATCGAGTACCCCGCGGCCGCGCTGATCTGCTCCGGCGGGCACACGGCGCTGTACCGCTGCGACTCGCCGACGCGGATGGAGCTGCTCGGCTCGACGATCGACGACGCGGCCGGCGAGGCGTTCGACAAGGTCGCGAGCATCATGGAGCTGGGCTACCCGGGCGGACCGGTCATCGACCGCGTCGCCCGCGACGGCGACCCGGCGACGGTGGAGTTCCCCCGCACGCTGCTGAAGGGAGACTCGCTGGACTTCTCGTTCAGCGGGTTGAAGACGGCGGTGCTGTACCACGTCAACGGCGTGCCGGGCGGGCGCGGAGGCCGCGGCGGTCTGCAGGCGAAGCGCGCCGCCGCACAGGAGCACGCCGGGCAGGGGATCGCGAGCTTCACGGATCGCGAGATCGCTGACCTGGCGGCGTCGTTCCAGGCGGCGGTGGTGGACGTGCTGCGGATCAAGCTGCGCCGCGCGGCGAAGCGCGTCGGCGCGCGGTCGCTCGTGGTCGGCGGGGGCGTGTCGGCCAACTCGGCGCTCCGCGAGGCAGCGGGCGGACTGGCCGAGAAGCTCGGCGTCCCTCTTCGCCTGCCCGAGCTTCGGTTCTGCGTGGACAACGCCGCAATGATCGCAGCCCTCGGCTTCCACCTGCTCCGTGAAGGCGCGACCGCCGACCTCGACCTCGTCGCTCGCGCGACCGTCCGACGCTGAGAGCGCCCCACGTCGAGTGGCCCAGACCCCCACGACCTTCTATGAGTGAGGCGTCGGTTCAAGTAAGGATTTCGAACCGTTCCGCTCGGCCGTCCGTCTTGCGGGTTCATCCTCCTACGCCGCGTCGCCGACTTCCACGTCGGGCGGCAGCCGAGACTTCATCGCGCGTCTGGAACAAGCCCTGGGGGCGCATCCTGCACCCCGGGAAGCCGGGCCCGAAGCCGAAGACCCCTGGCACGAAAGCGTGAGTTATGGCGCCTGTCCCCAGAAGTCAGAACCCCGGAGCCCTGAACCGCTTCTTCTGCTTCGCGCTGCCGCAGCTCGATCACACCGTGCAGATCTGCGGCATGTGCCACAACGAATTCCGGCCGCATCAGCGGCTGGGCAATGGGCCGTTACGTGCACGGGAAGGGCCCTGCGTCGAGGACGGCCGGGTCGAGTCTGGGAGAGTCCGCCCCCGGAGCTGGCCGGGCGGATTGCTGAGCCACTGCCATCGCGAAGCGGCGTGAGCGCGATGCTGAAGTTGAGAGAATGACATTCTGGCCCCCCGACAAATGGACCACCTCACGATGGCTCGACTGTAAAGAAAAAAACGCCGCCCCGGAGGGCGGCGTTTCTCAGTCCGGTCGAGCCAGGCTTAGCCTTTGACGACGTTCGTTGCTCGGGGTCCCTTATCGCCCTGGACGACCTCAAACGAGACCGCCTCACCCTCGGCGAGCGATTTGAAGCCCTCGCCTTGGATGTCATTGTGGTGGACGAAGACGTCGCCGCCACCATCGGTCTCGATGAAACCGAAGCCCTTGGAATCGTTGAACCACTTCACCTTACCGGTTGCCATATGCATGGCTCCTTCAAACAGTCAGCATGTGGGATTCGCGAGCGTATTGATCCGAGCTGACTCAGACCGGCAGTGACCAAGGGTCATTCACCAGGCGGAAACAGCGAGGAGCAGGCTGCAAACGGAAGCGGATGCAAACCCGTTTCGCCGACGGCGAAGAGAACCTTTCTCTTCAGACATCGACCCAGTACCCCCCTATATTGCGCCAGTGAAGCGGGGATGGCAAGAAAAATCCAAGACGAAAACGAACAGAGTGTGCGACATGATTTTGGGGCGGGGGGTCATGCGGCCCGTTGAAGTTTCCAGTA
>CAZADC010000401.1:0-2995 GCA_964483755.1 uncultured Planctomycetaceae bacterium
CGAGGATCTGGTCGTCGCCGTCTTTCGTGAACGCATCCGGTCCTGTACCTGATATGCATTGCGCCCCGGACCTCCTGCTGGCTTCACACTGCCCTTCGTCGATGGAGTGGGCGTGTGAAGATCAGACGGGCGCATCGGCCTGGGAAGGTCGAAGGACATTCGCCTTTCACCACGCAGACGCAATTGCGCCGGAACCGGCTGGCTTGCGCCCGGTGAGAACCGCGGGGCGATTCTGGAATCCGCCGAGTGCAAGGAGGAAGCTTTGCGATCGTTCGAGGAGGGCGTTCGCTGCCTACGCCCGTGCTTCGAGCGATACCCCGAAGGACATGCGAGTCTGATGGCCGCTCTCGTGCGGGACTACTTCCGTCTGGCCGAGGAAGTCGAGGTTGAAGTGGACGCCGAGCTGCTCGAGCCGATCGTCAGTGTGCTTCAAGACCTCGATAACGAAAAGGAAGGAGAGCGCGATGATGCCTGACCTGAGCGATCCGAACGGCCTGGCGCAGGCGGCGCTGGGCGTTGTGACGGCCGCGTGCTTCCGCAAGGCGGGCGAGACGGCCAGGCGAGTGTCTCTGACATTGACGACGTGACATCTTGCGGTATGATGCCGGTGTCCGATTCTCGCGAGAAGGGCGGTGCGGAGCATGGGGAGAAGCGACGGAAGCCAATGCGTCTGGAGCGCGTCCGGCGGCAGTGTCATCGTTCAGGTAAAGGGCGACTTCAACAAGATCGACGTCGGCGTCCCGCATCTGAAGCTGGTCAGTCCTGACAGTCGGATTCCGCGGCACGAGGGCGACGTCGCCGCCCGCGAAAGGCGTCTCCTGAACGCGTACGTCCGCGCGACGAAGTTCCGCGGCCGGAAGGCGCAGCTGGACCGGCTCGATGCGTGGGCCCGCGCCGAAACGCCTGTTGCGGTGCACGTCATCACCGGCCCGGGTGGCGCGGGCAAGACACGCCTGGCCCTGGAACTGATCAGGCGGCTCGACGCAAACCACCCCGACGGCGACGGATGGCTCGCCGGCTTCCTGACCGGACCGGAAATGCGTCGCTTCGCCGCTCAGAAGAATCTCGGCGAGTGGGGCTGGCAGCGGCCGACGCTGGCGGTGGTGGACTACGCCGCCACCGACTCGGAGCCACTTGGTCTCTGGCTTGAGGAGCTGTCGACGAACGAACGACGGCGCCGGTCCGGCCCGCCCCTGCGGATACTGCTCCTCGAGCGGCATGCCAGCCCGCGGGAGGGATGGCTGTCGCGACTGGTTCCCGGCGGCGACTCGACCGCGGTGGTGGCCGAACTCTTCGACCCGCCCGAGCCGACGTACCTGTACCCGCTGCCCGCCGCGCGGACACGCCGGGCGATCCTCGCCGAGATGCTCCGGCTGTGCGCGAAGGAACGCAGCGAGGAGGCCTCCCTGTCTCTCCCGGAACCCGGAGCCGACGAGACATTCGACAGGCTCATTCTCGCCGAGCAGTGGGGCGACCCGCTGTATCTGATGATGGCGGCCGCCGCGGCAAGTGAGTTCGGCCTGGCCGCCGCGCTGAGCATGTCGCGCACCGACCTCGGTCTGCACTGCGCCGGCAAGGAGATCGACCGCATTGAGCGTTTCGCGGGTCGCGGCGGGGAGGGCGACGCTCGCCGCGGGCCGCTGCTGCTCCTGGCCGCTTGCGCCACCTTCGCGCGCGGGCTGACCTGGGACCAGGCGCAGAGGACGGCCCGACACGTTGAGGAGATCGCCGGGCTCGACTACCCCGGTGGCACGGGACGGATGGTCGCTGACCTGCATGAGCTCCTGCCGCCGCAGACGCAGACGCCGGTAAAGGCCGACGCGGACTCCTCCGCCCCGGCGTGCCACGTTGCGGGCATCCAGCCGGATATCGTCGGCGAGGCGTTCGCCTACAAGGCCACAAAGGGGGCGAGCGCCGCATCCGAACTGGCGCCACGATTGTTGACGGCGCTGGTGGACATCGTCGGGCGCGAACCGCTGGGCATGCTGATGCTCATGATCCAGGACTATCCCGGCAGGGCGCCGGCGGATCCGGAAGCGGGGACGATCTTCGTCGACCCCTGAGCTGGCTGGAGGGCCTGATTCGGCGCGGGACGGGGGAGAGTCTTCCTCTCCTGACGGCGATCGCCGATTCGCTTCCCGAGCAGACGCTCATTCTCCGGGAGAAGGCACTCGACATCCACGGAGCTATTCATGACCGGGCCCGGGCGATGCAGAAGGAGAGTCCGTCGTCCGAGCACGAGTCCCTGCTGGCGGCGTCCCTGAACAACGTGGGAGTCCGCCTTGGCGCTCTCGGGCGTCGCGAGGAGGCCCTGGCGGCCTCGCAGGAGGCGGTGGAAATCCGCCGCAAGCTGGCGGCGGACCGTCCCGACGCCTTCCTGCCGGACCTGGCGACGTCGCTCGGGGCTCGCGGGGCGATTCTGGAATCCGCCGAGTGCAAGGAGGAAGCTTTGCGATCGTTCGAGGAGGGCGTTCGCTGCCTACGCCCGTGCTTCGAGCGATACCCCGAAGGACATGCGAGTCTGATGGCCGCTCTCGTGCGGGACTACTTCCGTCTGGCCGAGGAAGTCGAGGTTGAAGTGGACGCCGAGCTGCTCGAGCCGATCGTCAGTGTGCTTCAAGACCTCGATAACGAAAAGGAAGGAGAGCGCGATGATGCCTGACCTGAGCGATCCGAACGGCCTGGCGCAGGCGGCGCTGGGTGTTGTGACGGCCGCGTGCCTCCGCAAGGCGGGCGAGACGGCCGACGCGGCCGTGGACGCCGTCGCCGAGCAGGGGCGCCGACTCTGGACCTGGCTGAAGGACAAGCTGGCCGGCACGTCGGCCGAGGGCGTGCTCGACGAGTACTGTCAAGCCCCCGCCGAGCACGAGGACCACGCCAGGTTTCTGCTCGCCCAGCTCCGCAAGCGCATCGAGAGCGACCCCGAATTCGCCGACTCCCTGCGCGAGATGCTCCCGCCGGCGGAGCAGATGGACCGCGCCGGCGTCACGCAGTA
>CAZADC010000401.1:3005-3621 GCA_964483755.1 uncultured Planctomycetaceae bacterium
GGGCACGGCGATCAACTCGCAGGTCACCCAGATCGACGGCGACGAAAATCAGGTGAACGTGAACCGGTGAGTGCCGGTGCCTGTAGCCCGGACGGCTTCGACGCCCGGTTCGTCCGGCCGGACGCGCGGTGGAACGTGGGCGGGGGGTTTGCGTACACAGGATAGCGTTTTTATGCTTTTTAGTTAAAGGCATAAAATCCTCTTGACGAGAGGGGGGCAAGCGTCTATATTGACGATAGACGGATCGCGTTGCACAGTATGTAGACATGGACGTTTACTTCCGAGACAAGAAACTTGAACGGCTCGAGATGGACGCCAACTACAAGGGGGGCTTCCCCCCGAAGATTGTGCGCGTCTATCGCAGACGGATGCAGTGGATCAGGGCGGCAGATGATGAACGAGACCTTCGGGCATGGAAGTCGTTGCACCTGGAGAAGCTAAGAGGCGACCGGGCTGGCGAATGCTCGATTCGTCTGAACAGGTCTTGGCGGCTGATTCTGGAATTCGAGAAACGCGGAGACGGCAAGACCGTCGCGATCATATCCATCGAGAACCACTATGAGTGCGGTTTAGCCAGTTATGCGGCTGCGGATAGTGCATAGGAAACGGTTTCCAG
>CAZADC010000402.1:0-3604 GCA_964483755.1 uncultured Planctomycetaceae bacterium
GGCGATCGAGCGCCTCCAGAACGTTGAGGAACTTCACCCGGCCGCCCTCGCGGTATCCGTACAGGCCGTACGGCTCGACGGTGCGGATGAACCGCTCCTCCACATCGATGACGTCGACCTTCTCGTAGCTGTTGGCCCAGTCCCACGCCCAGTACCCGTGCACCCACAGCTCGGACGTGTCCGCCCAATGCTTCGGGCGATCACCCTCGTAGTGGAAACCGCCTTCCAGCTTGCCGATCGTCCGTCCGTGGTGGTCGCCCTCGCCCTCGCCGAAGCCCGTGATCGTCGTCCACTCGCCCACGTCAGGCCATTGGGCGAGCGGCATGGGCCGCCCGCGGTAGAACAGCTCCGTGTGGGCCGGGACGCCGCCGAGCCCGAAGCCGCGTCGGCTCAGCCCGGCCGGCTCACCGAGGCCGTAGGCGTGCAGGTCGGCCTGCACAACCTTGTCGCGGACCGCCGGCGCCAGCCGATCGCGCACCGACGCGTCGGTGACCGGTGCGAACTCGTTGACGACGCGACCGCCCAGCAGGCGGGCCTCGCCGTCGTCCGGGCCGGCCCAGACGACCGGCGCGTCCTCCCGGCCCGAATCCTCCTCGCCGAGCTCGAGGGCCTGGGGGAGAACGTAGTCTCCCGCGGCGACGTGGATCGTCACGCCGTTCGGCGCCTCGCCGTCGGCCACCAGTTGCCGGGCGAGATTCCGGGCGCGTTCGAGCGTCGCCACGGGACCGTCGCCGGCGTTTGCATCGGCCGCGATTGTGCGTCCCCGTCGGGCGTCGTCGCCCTCGGGCGAGACGAAAAGCTCCACCGGTGCGTCGCTGTTCATGTGCCTGCCTTTCCGCGCTGCCGGGTCGGCGACCCCGAGTGTGCACGCCGCCGCGACGCACAGCGCGCCAAGGACGTGCAGACAGCGGTCTCCGTTCGGCTCGATGAAATGAGTCGTGCCGGTCACTCCCGTACTGTCGAACCCGTCACGGGGCTCTGCGTTCCGCTCCGGGCGGATGCCACGCCGGCCCCCGCAGCGGCGCCTGATGCATCGTGATCTCGTCGGATGCGGAATATCGCACTTCGTACAAGGCGCGCACAAGTCGTGAATGCCCGTTCGAGGCGCGCGTGGACATGCAGCGGGGGGCGCCGGTTGATAAGATACTGTGTGTCCCGGCCGTTGTGGACCCGACGGCCTTGTCCAGAAGGAACAGGAGCCACCATGCAGAACGGCGGAATACGACGACGTCTGGTTCTCACAGCTGTTGGCTTGTTGATCATCCTCGCCGGCGCTGCATACGCCGACGAGCCCCGCAACGCGGCGCCCCGGGCGACCGTCACGGCAAGTTCCACGCTCGACGACAAGCACGCCCCGGAAAACGCCGCCGACGGTGATGTGCCGCTGGCGGGCATCAAGGAGGACAGCGGCGAATCTTGGGCGGCCAAGGGCAACGAACACCCGGACGGCGTCACGCTCACGTTTGCCTGGGACGAGCCCACGCCGGTGGCGAGCGTCGTCTACTATGGGCGTACGACCTACAGCCTGAAGGAGTGCTTCAAGGACTACGAGGTCTACGCGGACGACGCGTCGAAGCCCGTCGCGAAGGGGGCCTTCAAGGCCGGGCACGGCGCGCAGATCGGCCACCTGCCCGAGCCGGTCCGAGCGCGCAAGCTGACACTGAAGTTCCTGTCCCACCACGGCGGCGGAAACCCGGGCGCCGCGGAGGTGCAGATCTTCACGGCTCGACCCGGCGCGGATCAGCTGCTCTGCCGGTTCACCGACTTCCAGACCGACTTCCGCTTCACGTACTTCCCCTCGCACGATCTCGTGCGGTTCGGCCTGCCGAAACCGCCCGCCGGCGTCGAGACCTGGCGCGCGGCCGTGCTGGCCGGTGACAACGACAAGGTCCTCGCTGAGCGAGACGGCAAGCTGCCGATGTCCCCGGCCGGTGAGGACCTCAGCGTGCCCGACCTGCCGGAGGGCAACTACCGGCTGGTTCTCACGCTCGGCGGCAGCGACGAGCCGGTGGTACTGGAACGCTGGTTTGCGCGCCGGCACTTCGACTGGGAAGGCCGACAGCTCGGGCTGGAGGACGTGGTCGTGCCGCCGTTCACGCCGCTGAAGGCGGACGCCGGCAGGAAGACCGTCGACTGCGTGCTGCGGACGCACACGATGAGCGACGCGGGGCTCTGGGAGCAGGTCACAAGCCGGGGCGAGGACATCCTGGCCGGGCCGATCCGCCTCGAGGCGACCCACGGCGGCAAGATCACTGTCGCCGAGGGGAAGGGCGTGCAGTTCGCCGAGACGAAGGACACCCGCATCACCGGCTCCGCCGCCTGGACCGCCGGCCCGCTGACCGGCAGCACGACCTTCGATTACGATTACGACGGCTTCCAGCAGCTCACGCTGAAGCTGAACGAGACCGATGAGCCCGTCGCCCTCCAGCTCGTCATTCCCCTGAAGCCCAGGTACGGCTGGCTGATGCACCCGGTGACCCAGGCGCTGCGCCAGCACTACGCCGGACGGGTGCCCGCGGGCGCCGGCAAGGTCTGGGATTCGAGCGGCGTGCCAAGCAAGGTGGGCGGGTTCTTCGTACCGTACATTTACGTGGGCGGACCGGAGCGGGGCATCTGCTTCGCGGCCGATAACGACCGCGACTGGATCCGCGGCGACGGCAAGCCGATGATGGAGATCGACCGCCGCGGCGAGACGGTGAACCTCCGGCTGAACCTGATCGGCAAGCCCGCGAAGCTGACCCGCGAGCGGACGCTGACCTTCGCCCTCCAGGCGACTCCCGCCAAGCCGATGCCGGCCGAGCCGTACACCTGGCGACGCTGGTATGCAACCGGAACGTCGCGGGACGCCGAGGACGTCCAGATCCGCTTCTGGGGCGGCAACATGTACTGGGGCGGGCGGCTGTTCGCCACGTCCGTCTTCCCGGCCGGGAAGGACTACACCTTCTGGGAGAAGCTGGCGGCGTACCGCCGGACGGGCGAGCGGGATCCGGAATTCGAGAAGGAATGGCTGGCGCGCTTCGAGGACCTGCCGGACAAGACGTACAACAGCCTGCGCGCGCACTTCAACGCCGGGCTGAGCTGGGCGCCGGGCACCCCGGCCGTCACGCCGGAAACGACCAAGTACAACTACGTGATCCCGTACACGAACCCGCGCGGGGCCAACGTCGGCGAGAACCGCGATTTCGGCACGACCTATATCGACGAATGGCAGAGCATCGGCATCGCCGACCCGGCCTGGTCGCGCGCTTCCGCGTTCCAGCATCCCGTCCGCTACGAGGGCTGGGCGACGTGGTACCACATCGAGCCCGTTCCCAGCCGCGTCGACATGCTGCTGCACTACCACCGGAAGATGTTCGAGACCTTCGCCGACGGCATCTACTGGGACAACTACTTCCTTCGGGCGTGCTACATCCCGCCCGAAGCCGGCGGCCCGGGCTACGTCGCCGCCGACGGCACGATGCGTCCCGGCGTCAACCTGACGGCCTTCCGAAACCTGGCGAAGCGGACCGCCGTCATGATGCACACCATGGGCCGACGCCCGCTGATCTACATCCACATGACCAACACCAACATCGTGCCGATGCTCTCCTTCGCCACCCTCAAC
>CAZADC010000403.1:0-537 GCA_964483755.1 uncultured Planctomycetaceae bacterium
TTCGAAGCGATGGTCTACGGCGAGCGAGCCGGGTCGCTCTGGGAGCAGCGCCTCCAGCAGCCGGTCCGACCGACGCCCTCCAGCGTGGGCGAGTTCGTCGAGGCGATCTTCGAGGACCGCGAGCCGATGGCGACGGGCCGTCACGGGCTGGACGTTCAGCTCATCCTCGACGCCGTCTACAAGTCGGCGAAGACGGGCAGGGAAGTGCGAATCGCCCAGCGCGGCTGATCCCGCATCCCCGAGATCACACACTCGGAGTGTCGGTTTTGCACGGAAGATCGTCGGCCTCGCCGAGAGGCCGATCACCCGCGGACCTGGCGGCCGTCGCCGGCATGGTACAGCTTTGCCATCCAACCCTCAGATGCGCCCAGGAAGCATCCCGCCGCGATCGCCTGGTTGATGAGCGTTGTCCGGATGACGCCCAGCCGCCGCCACCGCCGCGCCTCCGCGGGCTACGCCTGCTCCCGTGCCGAGCCCGGCCGAGCCCGCCGCGACGCCCGGCCGGGCCGAATCGGAGCCGGCCGAGTCGGACGAGAG
>CAZADC010000403.1:547-3593 GCA_964483755.1 uncultured Planctomycetaceae bacterium
CAGCCGCCGCCACCGCCGCGCGGACGTGACGGCCGGGGCGTCGCGGACGTCGATACGCCCCAGCCTCCGCAGGCGCAACACGAAACGCAGGTCCTCGGCGATCGGAACGTCCGGCACGCCGCCGACCCGATCGAACGCCTCGCGACGGACGAACAGCGCCTGGTCCCCGTAGGGGAGGCGCAGGCGGCGCGAGCGGATATCCACCAGTCGTTCGATGCGCCGCATGGCGGGCGTGTCGTGATCGGTTCGAAAGGCGAACGCGCCGCCGGTCGCGCAAGGATCGAGCAGGGCGTCGAATATCTCGGACACGTACCCGCGAGGCAGGAGGGTATCCGCGTGACAGAACAGGAGCGCATCGCCGCGCGCTTGACTGGCGGCCACGTTGATCTGTCGCGCCCGGCCTCGCGGCGCGCGGATCACGGCGGCGCCGGCATTCCGCGCGACTTCGGCCGTGGCGTCGTCGCTCCCGCCGTCGGCGACGACCCGCTCGACGCCCGGCGCATCCAGGCGCTCCAGCGTTCGCGGCAGGACCTGCGCTTCGTTCAGCGCCGGCACGATCGCGGACAGCCAGGGCTCGTGCAACCCGCGCTTTCGCTCGTCGGGCAGGTGCGCCAGGTCGTCCGGCGTGTCGATGTCATTGCGTTCCTTCAGCACGGCGACGGACAGCCCCGCCTGTCGCGCGCGATCAAGCGTCTGCGAAAGCACCGCCGGCGTGCTCCACGTGACATCGCGGAACAGCCCCCCGCCCGGGCGGCGAAAGGCGATCATCCAGTATCCACCATCCCGGCTCGGACCGATGGCGACGTCACGATCATCGAGCGCCTCGACCGCCGCGTCCAGGTCCGTCGGCTGCAGCGTCGGACAATCCGACCCGACGATGACGACGCGCTGCAAGCCATCCGCAAACGCCCGGGAGGCCGCCCGGTGCATCCGCAGGCCTAGGTCGCCGCCGCCTTGCGAAGCAAACGTCCGGATCCGTCCGCCGCCGCCCAGCCAGCGAACCATCCGCCGCAGGTCGCCGCCGGCGTATCGCACTTCAAGCTCGGCGGGCAGGCGGTCTGCCGCCTGGAGCACGACGCAGAGGGTCTGCTCGGTCATGCGCTTCTGCAGCCAGGCGGCCCGGACGGGCGAGAGCGCCGGCGCGAGGCGGGTCTTCGCCTCGCCGGGCAGGGGATAGCGGCTGAAGACGATCAGGCGCGTCGGCGGCGCTGGTGCGGGCGGCGGGCGCACGGTCACGCGCCCACGTCCGATTCCGGTCGACGGTTCGGATGCGCCAGGCGCAGCCAGGCGCCGGCGACGGCGCCCCATACCGCGTTGTAGACGAGCACGAACAGCGGCGTCGCAGCTCCGAGCTCCAGGCCGAACCACCCGGCGTCGAGCTTGAACGGAAAGACGATCAGAAGCATCGCAAGCGACGGCAGGACGCTTACCGCCAGCCCGCGGAGGACCATCGATCGCCCGAGGAACGGCAGCAGCAGCGCGACACCCCAGATGCCGCCCCAGACGATCCGCGGATACATCCACGGCCAGGAGAACGCGGGAGCGAGATCGACACCCAGCGCGGCGGGGATTCCCCAACGTCCGAACAACCAGACCACCAGCCCGTTGGCGACCCCGCCCAGCGCTCCGGCGGCGAAGACGAGACTCAATACGCGTGCGACGCTTCGCATGGCAATCCTCACGATCCGCAGCCAAGCGGGGACGCCGGGGCGCCGGCGCCCGCCCGAGGCCGCGATGGATTATAGGCGTTCGGCCCGCCCCGGGGCCGTCGTCGGCCACGGGCGACGTGCGAGGCGTCGACGACCGAGACGACCGAGACGGCCGCAGCAGGACGTGCGCCGCCGTCAGGCCGGCGTTGATGGCGCTAGGCGGGCGCCCCGGCTCGGCGGTGGCGGATCACCGCGCGGACGCCGGCCACCAGCAGGTAGGCGGTGATCGCCATGATGACCACGTCGGCGATCAGGAGCGTCACGTCGCCGGAGGGAATCGATCGACCCTCGCCCACGGCGGACGATATGCCGCCGACGAACTGCCGCAGCAGGAGGACCAGGTTCGTCGCGGTGGTGGCGAGCATGAACAGCGCCGGGGCGACGGTGAACCAGTACTGGCGGCGACGACGCAGCAGCCAAAGCGCCGCCAGCGCCAGGCCCATGGCGGCGAGCAGCTGGTTGGAGGTGGCGAAGATCTTCCACAGCGCCTGCTGCCCGCCGGTCAGCGCGAAGGCCAGCATCAGTCCGACGGCGAGCGCGGAGTTGAACCAGTAGGCGCGGAGAAGTCGCAGGACCCGTCGCCGCGCGCCCATCGTGGCCGTGGGGAAGGCGGGCGTCGGCTCCTGGTCGTCGGCGACGCGCGTGGCGGGGATGCCCTCCGCGCCGGCGGGCGCCGCGTCGCCCTGCCGCCACTGCTCGGGCTCTCGCCCCGCCACCGGATCGGCGAACAGGTCGTAGCCCTTGAAGAACGTCCGCCACACTTCCTCGATGAGATACCGCGTCAGGCGGATCGCCGTGTCGAGCGTCGTCACCAGGAAGCCCTCGAGCAGCACCATGCCCGCCAGCGCGCCGACGACGACCGGCGCGCCGAACGCCAGCTTCACCGCGTTGCCGACGGCCAGGGCGAAGCCCAGCACCCAGTTGGGCTTTCCGGTGACCATCCCCGCCTCGCGGAGGGCGTCGGCGTAGAGCTTGTTCGCCAGGTCGGGGTGGACGTCGGCGAGGTAGCCGAGCTTCGACGCCCCGATCGCCAGCGCCGCGATGACGCACACGGCCAGGAAACTCTCGAGCAGCATGGCGTTGTAGCCGATGCGCCGCGCGGCGGGCTCGGAGTTGAGCTGCTTGCTCGTCGTCCCGCCCGCGCACAAGCTGTGGAACCCGCTGACGGCGCCGCACGCGATAACGATGAACAGTCCCGGCCAGATCATCCCCAGCGCCTGCGTGCCCTCGGCGACGTTGAAGGCGGGGATGCCGCCGGCGACCTGCCCCCCGCGGATGCCCGCGACCAGCAGCGTCACGACCAGCCCGATCATCCCGACGTAGAGGATGTGCACGTT
>CAZADC010000404.1:0-3593 GCA_964483755.1 uncultured Planctomycetaceae bacterium
GATCCGACGCAACATGGCCTGCCGCAGCTCCGCCACCTGTTCCAACTGGCGGGATGCAAGGTTGTCGAGCTCGTCGGGGTCGCTCGCCAGATCAAACAGCAGTTCCTCCCCCGTGAACGGGTAGTGCACGTACTTGGTCCGTCCGTCGCAGAGCATCCGCCATGGCGGGTGGAACTGGTAGCCGAGCTCGGCGAAGGCGTAGCGGCGACGGAACGCCTGCCCGCGCCAAAGCCCGAGCAGCGACTGCGACGGCGAGTCGAGCAGGACTTGCCGCACGTCGCGCTGCCCGGCGACTTCCAGGAACGTGGCCGCGACGTCGGTGATCTCGGTGGCGACGTCGTATCGGCCGGGCGCGACCAGGTCCGGACAGCGGGCGAGGAACGGGACGCGGACGGACCCGTCGTACGGCCAGCACTTGTACCTCAGGCCGTGGTCGCCCAGCATGCCCCCGTGGTCTGCCGTGAACACGATGAGGGACTCGTCGTACAGGCCTCGCCGCTGAAGTGCCCGCAGGAAACGCCCAATGTAGGAGTCCATCTGCTCGACCAGCGCCAGGCAGCGGGCGCGGCAGTTCTTGTGCTCCTCGACCTTCGAGTCGCACCCGACCGGCGGCGGCATATCGGCCGGATCGTAGCTCGAGTGGTACTTCGCCACCGGGTCCAGGAACGGGTGCGGATTGCAGAAGCTCAGCCAGAGGAACATCGGCTCGTCGCGGTCGTACGCCTCAATGAACTCCACGGCGCGCTCCGCGATGACGGAATCGACGGTATCCTCCTCGGGCAGGATGCTCGGGGCCTTCGCCCCCTCCTTGCGGTAGCGGCCCAGCAAGCCCTTGGACTCGAGGCGCCGTGTCCAGTGGTCCGTGACCCACAGCGCCATCGTCTTGCCTGCCACAGTCCACAGGTGGTCCCAGCCGAACTCGCGGAGGAACGGCTCGGCGGCGACGGTGTCCAGGCGTTGCCCGATGGCCTCGAAGAAGTGCTGCTTGCCGATCAGCGCGGTGAAGTAGCCCTGCTGCTTGAGGGCCTTCGGGAGGGTGTCCAGCCCGGGGTCCAAGTCCCCGCGGTTGTCCATCATCCCGTGCTGGTGGGCGTACAGACCCGTGAGGAGCGAGCATCGTGCCGGCATGCAGATGGGGTTGACGCTGCAGGCGTGCGTGTGCACGGCTCCGTCGGAGGCGAGGGCGTCGAGGTTCGGCGTGCGCGCCGGGGTGCGCCCGAGAAAGCCGAGGTAGTCCCACCGGTGCTCGTCGGCGGTGATCAGGATCAGGTGTCGTTGGCCCATGCGATCGGGGTCCTTGGGTCCGCAGGAGCGTCGGCGCCGGCGGGGACGTCCTTCCCCGGACGGTCAAGGACGGGCATCGACCACCGTTCCGTCGCCCAGCATGAACTGGTTGGAATAGAAGTAGTAGTGTTTCTCCCGGGGCATTCGCGGGGTGCGGTCGTAGCGGGCCCGCTGCTCGTCGGGTCGCCAGAACGCCTCCACGCGGCCGCGGAGGTCCGCGACCAGCCCGTGATGCTCCGGGGCATCCACGAGGTTGGTCAACTCGCCGGGGTCGTCCCCCAAGTGGTACAGCTCCTGCCCGCCGTCGAGGTAGTAGTTGTACTTCCATGGCCCGGTGCGAAGCATGCACCCGGCGTGCTCGGGGCCCTTGAGGGTTACGCTCTCGCTGAAGATGCCGTCGCGGTCCGGTCCACCGGCGCCTCGGAGCACGGGCATCAACGAGACTCCGCCACACTCCTCGGGCACGTCGGCGCCGGCGGCATCGCACAGCGTGGGCAGCAGATCGATCAGGCCCACGATATCCTCGTGCACGGCCCCGGCCGACACGACCCCCGGGAAGCGGACGATCAGCGGCACGCGGGCGGATGCCTCGAAGAAGACCGTCTTCTGCCACACCCCGTGCTCGCCGGCCATCTCGCCGTGGTCCGAGCTGTATACCACGAGCGTCTCCTCGGCGAGGTCCAGGTAGTCCAGTACCTGAAGGATTCGCCCAATCGCGTTGTCCACCCACTCGACGCAGCCATAGTAGGCCTCCAGGGCCCGGCGCTGCACCTCCTTGTCGAACCGTCCCCACAGCCCGGTGCGGGTGAATGCCTCCCGAACGAAGGGCACCTGGCGGTCCAGGTGCTCCGGCGGCACGTCGGGCGGCGCGACCGCGCCGCGGTAGTGGTCGCAGAAACGGGCGGGTGCGTTGATGGGGAAGTGCGGCTTGTCGAAATGCACGGAGAGGGAGAACGGCTGCTCCGCGTGCATCCCCACGTGCGCCTGAAGCCACTTGGTTGCTTCGGCAACGCATATCTCCGTTTGCGTCAGCGGCAGCGGGATGCCCGACGGGCCGGCCTGTCCGACCCCACCCAAACCGCACCCGTTCGCCGTCTTCGCCCGACGCGGATCGGGCTGGTGCGCCTGGCCAAACAGGTCCCCGTATGGCCGCTGGGCGTAGCCCTGGAACTGCTCACCGTTAAAGTGCGCCTTCCCGATCAGGCAGGTGCGATAGCCGGCCCTGCCCAGCAGCCGCGGCAGCGTCACGCCGTTGGACTCGAGCACGTGCTGGTTGTCGTAGATGCCGAGATCGCGGCAGTACCGGCCGGTGAGCAGGGACGCACGAGACGGCACGCAGAGCGGGCTCTGGCAGTACGCATTGCGGAACGCCGCCCCCTGCACGGCCAGTCGATCGAGGCTCGGGGTGCGAATCGTGCCGTTGCCTTCCCACCCGCAGATGTGCGGGCTATGCTGGTCCGACAAGAGGAACAGGATGTTCGGACGACGGGACACGGTCACCTCCAGTCCGGCTCGCATTCTACGCCAGGCTCCCGGCAGGTGGCGAAGGTCTTCCGCGGATCACAGCACACGCCGGGCAAACTGCCGGACAGAGCAACGGCCGAGCCCCGGGCAACGGGAAGGGAGAGGACATGGGCAACACGGTAGCAGTCTTCACGGCCGTGGCCGTCTTGGCGATCGCGGCCTGCTGGGCGCGGGCAGCCGCGCCGATCGAGATCGGCTCGCGGCTGGAGCTGTTCATCGATCGCCATTTGGTGGGCGAACTGTCGGGCGGCGCGGAGCTGCACCTGCACAAGCCCGAGCCGCAGGAGGTCGTGCTCGTCACGGACAAACCGTGGGAAGGAAACACCTGCGCGTACTACACCGTCTTCCGCGACGGCGACCTGTACCGCATGTACTACCGCGGGTCGCACTACGACACGGCGACCCGCAAGCCGGGCCACCGCCAGGTCACCTGCTACGCCCAGAGCCGCGACGGTGTGCACTGGACCAGGCCGGAGCTCGGCCTGTTCGAGTTCGGCGGCTCGAAAGCGAACAACATCGTCTGGGACGACGCGGAGGAGTCGCACAACTTCACGCCGTTCAAGGATGCCAATCCGGACTGCCCGCCGGAGGCCCGGTACAAAGCCCTCGCGCGGGCCCGAGGGGGCCTGACGGCATTCCAGTCGCCGGACGGAGTCCGGTGGAAGCGGATGCAAGACGAGCCGGTCATCACGAAGGGCGACTTCGATTCCCAGAACCTCGCCTTCTGGGACACCGTCCGCGGGCGATACGTGGACTACCACCGTAAGTCCCGCGCCGGGGCGCGG
>CAZADC010000405.1:0-3590 GCA_964483755.1 uncultured Planctomycetaceae bacterium
GGCGGCTTCCGCGACGAGATGCCCAGCCCGCTCATCCTCGACATGTCGATCCACCATTTCGACCTGGCGCGGTTCATGACCGACGCCGACCCCGTCGCCGTCTACGCGAAGGAGTTCAACCCCAAGGGGTCCTGGTACGCCGGCGACGTGGCCGCCAGCTGCATCTTCGAGATGTCCGACGGCGTGATCTTCACCTACCGCGGAAGCTGGTGCGCCGAAGGGCGCCACACGAGCTGGAACGGGGACTGGCGCTTTATCGGCGACCGCGGTACGCTGATCTACGAAAAGGACGGCGAGCCGTACGGCGAGGTGGTCGCCGGCAAGGACGGCTTCCATCGCGACAAGCGACCGGCCCAGGTTCTCAAGAGCCGCCTGAAGCATCACGGGATGCACGGGGCGCTGCGCGAGATGCTCAAGTATCTCCGCACGGGCGAGACACCGCAGACCGAGTGCCACGACAACATCAAGTCGCTGGCGATGGTCTTCGCGGTGATCGACTCCTCGAAGAAGCAGAAACGGGTGGAGGTCAAGGCGCTGTAACGGACGGCGCCCGCCACCGCCAATCCCATAGAAGAGGGAGACTCCCATGCAGAAGCGCATCGCATGGGCGTTCGGGGGCTTGTTCGTGCTGGCCTTCGCTGCGCCCGTCGTGTTGTGCGCGGCCGACGAGAACGGGGATGCCGACGCGCCCGTCTTCGATCTGCCGCGGATGGAGAAGGTCGTCGTCGACGGCGACGCGTCGGACTGGGGCGACGGCGGATTCCGCCTCGACGTGCTGACCCCCATCAACGTCGCCGGCGAGGTGATCCGCGCCAAAGACCCGCGCGATCACGACGTTCGCGTCCGCCTGGGCTGGGACGGCGCCGGTCTGCTCGCCCTGCTGCACATCCATGACGACGCGCCCGTCGAGTGCGCGTCCAACAACGAGCTGTGGCGCCACGACGCGGTCGAGCTGTTCCTCGCGCCCGGCGACAGCGAGAAGGACGTCTGTCAGTGGGTGGTCACGCCCGGAATGGATCCGTCCCAGCCGGAGCCGCGGTGGCACCTCCATGACTGGCGCAAGTCCGAGGAGCTGAAAGGCCGCCCGGCCGCACTGGACGTAGCGCGGAAGAAGGTCCCCGGCGGGTGCGTTCTGGAGATCCGCATGCCGCTCGAGGCCCTGGGCGTGGAGCCCGGCGTCGGGCGGGAGATGACGTTCCAGATGTGGAACACCGACTGCGACGTCCGCGGCGCCACACAGCCGTATCTCGCGGCGTGGCGCCCCGCCACCGGCGCCCAGTGGCAGCACCACCGTCGCTACCGCGTCCGCCTCTCGAACGAGCCGTCGCCGCCCGTCACGCAGGCCGTGCGGCACGGCACGGACATGCGCAAAGCGCGCGTCTGGGTGGACGTGGTCGCCGGGGCGGACCTCAGGCGGCACGTTGATCCTGCGCGACGGCGCGAGCAAGGTGGCCGAGGGGCCGCTGGAACGCTGCGAGCCCACCGGCCGCACCATGGCGAGGCTGGAGCTTCCGCTCCCGGCGCCGGGCGAAGACCGCGAGCTGAGCGTCACTGCCGACGGGCGGGAGATCGGACGGCTGTCGCTCGCCTACCCCGCCGCGAAGGTGGCCGAATATCTCCAGTTCGAGCCCGTCGTGGCGGAACCGGCCGTGTTCGGCGGGTCGCAGCTTCCGCCGGTGGACTTCCCGCGCCCGCTGCACGTCGAGCGTCTCATCGGCCCCTACACGGTCGAAACGGAGTACTACGACGCGCAGCACCGCCCCGTCGCCTCCGCCGCCGAGCCCGGACGCTACGGCGCGATCGCCACGTTCCGCCCCGAGAGCGGCCGGGCGTTCCGCCGGTTCGTCACGCTCTTCCGCACGCCCGAATCCGTCGCGTGGTGGCGCTCGCGGATCGACGCGCGGGTCGTCCTGCCCGAGGGGCTCGGCATTGACGCGGGCGCGGCTGAAGCGTACCGCAACGAGCTGTCCGAGACGCTCAAGTGGCTGATGGTCGAGGGGTTTCGGCAAAGCCCGCACGTGGCGGCCGTGCTGGTCGGCCTCTATGAGGCCGGGCACGACGATCTGCCGCCCGGCTGGTTCAACGCCCCGATGCGGCGCGACCGCCGCTGGTGGGTCGGCATGAAGCGCAAGCTGTACGGCTGGGAGCAGCGCTGGCCGCAACCGTTCGACGCGCCGGGCTTTGAGAAGGAGCCGGCGCCCGTCATCCGCGAGGGCGCACCCGCCGAGGCCGGCGTTCGCGACGACGCGGCCGCCCAGATCGACGCGATCTGCACCGCGTGGGCCAACGACAGCGGCGAGCCGTTCGGGGTGTGCGTGGTGCGCCGCGGCGTCGTCGTCCTGCACAAGGCCTACGGCACGCGAGACGGCAAGCCGATGACCGTGCGGACGCCCAGCCGCCTGGCGTCGATCACCAAGACGATCGCCGGCGCGTGCATGATGATGGTCGTCGACGCGGGGCTCGTGGATCTCGACGAGCGCGTGGACGCCTGCCTGCCCGCGCTGGAGGGAATCGAGACGAGCAAGCCACTGCTCGTGCGGCACCTCTACACGCACACGAGCGGGCTGAGCGGACACTGGGGCGCCGACGTCAACGACATGTCCGAGCGGATCGGCGCCGTGCTCGAGACGGTCCACGTCGCCGAGAAGTACCAGTACAACGGAACCGGGCTCGACCTGGGCAGCAAGATCATCGAGGCCGTCACGGGCGAATCCTGGCCGGACTTCGCCCGCAACCATCTCCTGCGTCCGCTGGGCTGCGAGGACACGACGGTTCCCGACTGCGGCGGCGGGATGCGCAGCACGCCGATGGACCTCGCCCGCATCGCCCAGGTCATCCTCAACCGCGGCGCCTACGGGCGGATGCGATTCTTCAGTGAGGAAGCATACGAGCAGATGCGCCCGCGCAGCCTGGAGTACATCCTCGGAGAGAGCGGCAGCAAGAACAGGTACGGCCTCGGCATCTCGTTCATGGGCGGACCGGGGCTGAGCGCCGAGTCGCTCGGGCACGGGTCCGCGACGAGCTGCACGTTGCGGATCGACCCCGCTCTCGACCTTGTCATCGTAATGACGCGCGACGCCGCCGGCCGCAACTGGCGAAAGCACCACATCCGGTTTATGGAGACGGTGACCTCCATGCTCCTGCCCGATGAGGCCGACGAAGCGGCGCCCGCGACGCAGCAGCATTGACCGGGCAGGACGATTCGATCACTTCAGACAGACCGGGCGGCGCGACGGGGTATCGCACCCGCCGCGCCGCCCGTCTTCGCGCCGGTGCTCCGCGCGGAACACGATGCTTCAGGAATACGCCCGCCGCGGCCGCCCGCGCTGGCTCCGGGTGCTACTCGTCCTACATCTCGTCGGCCGCGTCTTCCATCTCGTCCTGCGCCTCGTCGGCGGCGTCTTCCACCTCGTCGCCGACGTCTTCGATCTCGTCTCCCACGTCGTCGTCCTCACAGCCGGGCACAAGCGACACGGCCCCGAAGCCGAGCAGCACGACGAGAAGACTTGCGAGCAATCGTTTCAGCATGGCGATTCCTTTCTTGAACAGTGGAGTAGACCGGTTTCCTCACGCCTTCGGTCTGCGAACCA
>CAZADC010000406.1:0-3584 GCA_964483755.1 uncultured Planctomycetaceae bacterium
CCGGGGTAGGGCACGCCGACGGGCGCCGCCAGGGACGGCGGACCGGCGTAGCTGTCGGTCGTGGCGACCCTGACGTGGCGGGTGTATCCGTAGAACGCCTCGGCGATGTTTTCGCGGAACTCCGGCTGGATGTAGTAGACGCTGGAGTCCACCATGAACAGCGCCAGATCGGCGGCGACGGGCTTGTCGTTGCGGACGTCCGTGACCGTCAGGTGGACGGGAACCTTCTCGCGCGGCTGGTACTTGTTGTCCTCGCCCCCGCCCTCGCTGCCCTCGCCGAGCTCGACCTTCACGTCTAGGAACTGGTGCGTCGGCGGGACGACGATCTTCTTGT
The DNA here is from genome assembly GCA_964483755.1 of uncultured Planctomycetaceae bacterium. Lineage (GTDB taxonomy): Bacteria > Planctomycetota > Phycisphaerae > SM23-33 > SM23-33 > CAZADC01. The sequence continues at coordinate 335 of CAZADC010000406.1, forward strand.
CGTCGCGGAAGACCGTGTTGTCCCTCAGCAGCGTGGCCGTGAGGGTGAAGTTCGGGCACAGGTTCGTCTCGACGGGAATCTCCACCAGCGTCGAGTTCTTCTTCACGTGCACGACGCGGTGGAACAGCAGCACGTCCGCCTCGCCGGTCAGCAGGACGCGGGAGTTCTCCTTCGACGTGTTGACCAGAACCTTCATCGTCTCGCCGATCTCGTACTGGTCGGACGACGGGACGATCTGCAGGGCGTTGTAGGCGTAGTGCGCCTCGGCGCCGGTCTTCGAGGCGATCCACAGTTCGCAGGTTCCCTCGGGCACGCGGACATCATCGCCGTCCGGCTTGTCGACGGGGGTGACGATGATCCTGAACCGACCGGTCATGTCGGGCGTGAAGCGCAGCGACCCGCGGCCGGTCTCGGGGATATCGATCTCGTCCTCGAAGACCTTCTGGGCGAGCTTGTCCTCGAACTCGACGCGCTGCTCGCCGTCTTCTTCGACGACCTTGCGGATCCGCTCGATCCGCCAGGCCTGCACGTCGAACGTCCCGGCGACGGGCTTGCCGTTGGGGTCCTCGGTGCGGACGTTGATCTCCACGCTGTCGCCGGGCCCGTACACCTGCTGGGCCGGCTTCGGGTAGATAAAGTACGGCGCGTGGGTGACCTTCACCTCGCCGCTGCCGCGGATCACGCGGCGCGACGCGTCGGTCACCTCCGCCTCGACGACGAACTTCAGGTCCAGCTTCTCGTGGTTCTCGATCGGCTTGGCCTGGACGGTCACGAACGCCTCGCCGTTCTCGTCCGTCTCGACGGTTCCGTTCGCGACCAGCTCGTCGAACTGCGGGCGCCACCACGGCCTCCAGTCCGTCCGGCCGTAGAAGACCTTCTCGAAGTACCAGCCCCACGGACGAGGCCAGTCGTAGTGCGGCGAGTAGCTCTGCTTGCGGATGCGGAAGTTGACCTGTGCCCCGACGACCGGCTCGCCGAAATAGTACCGGGCGGCGATCTTGAGCTTCATCTCCTCGCCGACGCGGTAGTCGGGCTGTCCGGGCTCGACGGTGACCTTGAACTCGGGCTTGCGGTACTCCTCGACGCGGAAGCGGTTGCCCTGGGAGTAGTGATAGTATATCCGCTGTCCGCCGGCCGTCACGTGAATGGGATAGAGCCCGAGCGGCGCGTCGTCCGGTATGGTCAGGTCGCCCTCGACGGCGCCGAACTCGTCGGTGATCAGGTCCTTGCTGTAGAGCACCTCGTTCTTCGGGTTGCGGATCTCGACGCGGACCTTGGTGTTCGGGAGGTTCTTATACTCGCCTTCGAGATTGCGGCGGACGATCTCCTTGAAGTGGACCGTGTCGCCGGGGCGGTAGACGGGTCGGTCGGTGAATCCGTAGACGAAGTGGTTCTGCCGGTAGCCCCACCAGTAGTAGTGGTAGTTGCCGGAGGCGCACAGCGCCTGGTGCGGGCCGTCCTTGACGGCCGCCATCCACTGATGCCACTCGCGCCGCGGCGTCTTGAGCTCGACGAAGCCGGCGTCGTTGACCTTCCCCTCGGCGCGGTCGACCATCCGCTCCTTGTTCTGGGTGCGCCAGTAGCGCGCCACGGCGGCGTCCGCGCCCGTGGCGGGGTTGCCGGTGGTCGTGTCGTCGGCGAAGATCAGCGTCTGGTCCGCGTCGGTTTTGGCGACGGCGGCGAGCTTGCTGAAGACCACCAGACAGTGGGACGTCGTCTCCTCGCCGTCGGCATTCGTGCCGCGGGCGGTGACGACGTATGCGGCCGGACCTTCCAGCGGGACGTGGATCGCGACGGTGGTCTGCTTCTGCTCGTCCTGTCCGCGCTGCGGCGGGTTGTGGGCGTGCCAGTGGTGCTTGCCCTCGTCGGGCGTCTCGAACTGCCACTGGGCGGCGACGCGCCCGGCGACGGCGGCCAGGTCGTTCAGCGGATGGAGGAGATCCGTTGTGCGGACGAATTCCGTCAGGTCGACCGGGCGGGCGTCGAGGTGGAGCTTGCGGACGTTGCGGATGCGCCAGTAGATATCCGCCTTCTCACCGGGCAGATAGGGCTTCGTGACGCCGAGGTGGATCTGCGGCGCCTCGATGCTCTTCACCTGCTGCCGGGCCGCCTTTACGTGATCCTTGCGGTCGGGGTAGTTCTCCCACACCTTGCGGTAGGCCTTGACCGCCTCGACGTACTCCTCGAACCGCTGCAGTGTATTCGCGACGTTCATCTGGGCGTGGACGGCGATGTCCGTCTTCGGGTAGTCCGCCACGCACCCTCGCCAGAGGTCGATCGCACGGTCGGCGGCGGCGCGGTCGCCGATCTGCATCGCCGCCTCGCCGGCGCGGTAGAGCGCCGTCGCCTTTGTCTCGGCCGGGACGTCGAGGGCCAGCACCTTCTTGTAGATTTCGATCGCCTTGTCGATGCTCTCCTTGCGTCGGCGCTGCCAGTCCCAGTCCGGCTTGTCGGCCTGCTGGGCGACCACGATGTTCTGGTCGCGCAGGTACTGCTCGGCCGCCTTCATGTACGCCTCGGCCGCCTCTTTGTCGCGGTCGGCGTCGGCGTAGAGCTTCGCGGCATTGTGGAAGGCTTCGAACGCCTCCGTCCGCGGCCAGGACCGCTCGAGCTGCACCCCGAGCGCCATCCACAGGTCGGGGTCTTTCTCGAGCTGCGGATGGTCCTTCATCGCCTGGCGGACGTACTCCGCCGCCTTGGGATCGTGAAGCCGGCACAGCGCGGTCCCGCGGATGGTCTTGAGCTTCGGGACCATCTCCTCCGGCGGATCGGCGTTGAGGGCCTTTTCGGCCAGCTCCGCGGCGGACTTGTAGTTGTGCCGGTCGAGCTGCGTCTGCGCCTGCGTCCGGAGTTTTCCGGGGTCGGCGGCCAGCAGCAGGGCGGTCGCGGCGGACAGCGCGACGGCGAGAGTCAGCAGGGCTGTCGTGAGGGTCCGGGTTCGTCTGGTGCGCATGGTTCACTCCGTCGTAACGTGTCGTTCGGAGGCTTTGACGGTTCGAAGGGCCGGAAGTTCCCGCCGGGACGGATTTCTCCGCGCGAGACCACCGGGGGAGAAAAAAGATGGGCGGCGTGAGCGCCCGATGCGCGGGGGGAGACGCATCGGTTAAACGCCCAGCCGCCCATGTGTGGTGTCGACCTGCGTGTGACCTTTTCTTGCTCTACTCTATTCATTATAGATGCCCAGCGCCGGTCCGCAACGTCTATGCTTCATGGTGCACCTCGTTGGCGGCGTGAGGTGGGAATGAGAGGT
>CAZADC010000407.1:0-1080 GCA_964483755.1 uncultured Planctomycetaceae bacterium
ACTCGAGGATGAACAGTACTATAGCCGGCGGCAGACCATCCGCACGCCGAAGGGCAATCTGACGGTCATCACGGCCCGGAACCCGCGGACCCGCACCACCTGGCATGTGAAGTACCCGTGCGAATCAGTCGAGGACCTGAAGAAGCTCGCGTCGGTCCCCTGGGAGCTTCCCGAGGGGCTCGCCCCGCCGCTGAAGCGGGCCGACCTGCCGGATGACTTCGAACGGCGCGGCGTGCTGCGGGCCGGGGCGTCCTCCCCGTTCGTCTGCGTGGCCGGCGCGACGACGTTCGAGTACTTCCTGGAATTGTGCGCGACGGAGCTGGGGCTGATCCGCGAGCTGACCGCGCAGTGCCTCGAGCGGATCATGGACGTGCTGGACGTGGCGCTGGCCGGCGACCAGGTGGACTACGTCTGGACGGGCGGGTGCGAGTGGCTGACGCCGCCGATGGGTTCGCCGCAGCTCTACGACGCGCTCGTCCAGGAGCAGGAGCGGGCGATCATCGACCGGTCCCACGCCGCCGGGGCGGTCTCGCGCGTGCACTGCCACGGCAACGTCGCGAGCACGCTGGAGCGGATCATCGAGCGCGGCGCGGACTACACCGAGCCCGTCGAACCGCCGCCGGACGGGGACATCGAGTTCGCCGAGGCGAAACGCATCGCCGCCGGACGGATCACGCTCGGCGGCAACCTCGAGGCCCGCATCCTGGAGAACGAGGACGAGGCGGCCGTCGAGCGGGCCGTCCGGGCCGCCTTCGCCGGCGGCAAGGAGCGGATGGTCCTCGCCACGACGGCCGGCCCGATCGGACGCGTCAACGAGCGCACGCTGTGGAACTACCATCGCATCATCGACCTGTGGGAGGAGCTGTCGCCGCTGGATCAGGCGTGACGGCCGGAGTGAAGGCGAATGAATCCCCGAAAGCGATACATCGAGACGCTGACGTTCGGCAGTCCGGACCGGATCCCTTTCGCCCCCGGCGGCGGGCGGGAGTCGACGCTCAAGGCCTGGCGATCCCAGGGCCTCCCGGCCGACGCGAATCCCCTCGCCCACGTGATGGAGCTGCTGAGCATCGAGCCCGAACC
>CAZADC010000407.1:1090-3577 GCA_964483755.1 uncultured Planctomycetaceae bacterium
CATGCCGCCGGTGCATCTGGGCGTGGACGCCCTCATGATCCCGCAGTTCGAGGAGAAGGTGCTCGAGCACAGGGACGGCCACTACGTCGTGCAGGACTGGAAGGGCAACATTTGCGAGATCTCCGACGAGTTCGACGTCACGTACCTCCGCGTGGCGAAGGACTTCTGCACCCGCCGGTGGATCCGCTGCCCGGTCGAGAACCGCGACGACTGGGAGCGGATGAAGGAGCGATACGATCTCGATGCGCCCGGCCGCTTCCCCGAGGACTTCGACGAGCGCTGCGAGCGGGCCCGTGAGCGCGATTACATTCTCAACATCACGTTCGCCGGTCCGTTCTGGCAGATGCGCGAGTGGTGCGGGTTCGAAGGGCTGTGCATGATGATGATCGAGCAGCCCGACCTGGTGGCCGACATGGCCGCCTTCTGGACGGAGTTCATGTCGGGCGTGCTGGAGCGGATCGGCGCCCGCGTGACGCTGGACTCGATCAACATCAACGAGGACATGGCCTACAAGGCGAAGTCGATGGTCTCACCGGCCATGGTCCGCGAGTTCTGCAAGCCGAGCTGGGATCGCTGGGCCGCCGAGGCGAAGGCGGCCGGCGTTCCGCTGGTCGACGTAGACAGCGACGGGTACATCGGCGAGCTCATCCCGATCTGGATCGAGGCCGGCGTGAACGTCTGCGACCCGATCGAGGTGGCCGCCCACAACGACATCGAGGAGTTTCGCCGCACGTTCGGTCACTCGATCGCCTACCGGGGCGGCGTGGACAAGCGGGCGATGGCAAAGGGCGGCGACGTGATTCGGGAGGAGATGAAGCGGATCGAGCCGGTCGTCCGCGACGGCGGATTCATCCCGAGCTGCGACCACGGAATTCCTTCCGACGTGTCCTGGCCGAACTTCGTCGACTACTGCCGTCTGCTCGCCGAGATGACCGGCTGGCTGTAGGCGGTGTGGTCAACCGGGGCTTCGTTCGCGCATAATGTCGCGGCCGTTGGAACCGCCTGACCACGCGCACCAGCGAGACCGCCCGTGTCGATTCTCGAAGACAAGCTCCGTCCGGCGTACCTGGTTCGCGCCTGGCCTCGCGACGCGCTGGAGTTTTTGCTCCTGCTGGCGATGGCGGCTGTGCTCGTGCCGGCGTGGAACGTCGGGGCCGATCGCTACGTCAGCGACATCGCCGGGCAGATGACTAGCTTCTACCTGCTCCCCGCGCTGGGGATGCTGCTGGCGCTGCGCGTCGGGGCGATCGACCTGAGCGTGTGGGTCGTCTCGGCTGCGGGGGGCGCCACGGCGGCGGCGCTGATCAACGCCGGCGTCGCCGACCTGTGGGCTTTTGCCGCCGCCGGGGCGGTCGGGCTGGCGGCGGGGGGCATCAACGCCGGTCTCGTGACCGGACTCAACCTGCCTTCGGTCCTCGTGACGGGCGGGCTGTCGCTGGCGACGGCGGGCGTGACGTGGGCCGTCACCGACACAAGGGCGATCGAGGTCACCGCGCCGGGCTTCCGTGAGTGGGGCATCTGGCCGTCGGTGCCGCCGGGCATGTCGCGCATGCTGGCGGTGGCGGGCCTGTACTCGCTCGTGCTCGTCGTGCTGGTCAGTCGGGACGCGGGCTCGCGGCGGCGTGCGTCGATGACTCCACGGAAGCGGATGGTCGCGGCGCTGCTGGCGTCGGGTGCGCTCAGCGGGCTGGCGGGCGCCTGCTGGCTGATCGATCGGGCGTCCACGCCGATGCCCGTCCGCCCGATCGGCGATCTCCGCATCCCCGCCGCCGCCATCCTCGCCGGCGGCGCGCTGCTCGGCGGGCGGGGGCGGACGATGCTGGCCGGCATCTTCCTGCTCGCCGCGCTGCTGCTGACGACGATATGGCGCCAGGAAGTGTGTATCTTCCAAGCCTGGGGCTTCCAGCTTCAGCTCGCGCTGCTGATCGGGATGTGCGCCGGGGTGCACGCGGCCTTCGCCGAAGCGACGACGCCCGCCGCTCACCGTCCCCGCGCGGCCGCTGCCGCTGCCTTCATGACGGCGGCCGGCATGGTCTCCCTCGCCGCGGCCGCCGGGGTCGAGACCCCCAGCGGCCGGACCGCCTGGCACATCATCGGCCTGGGGCTGTGGACGGTCGGAGTGATCCTGCTGCTCGTCGCGCGAAGAGCGCCGGCTCGGCCCCGGCCGACCGACGCCTGAGCGGTCTCATATAAGCAAAAGCACGGCGCCCTTTTCCCTTTCGACCGGCTCAGAGCAAGCAGGCCGCCGCACTTACGATCTGAACGGCTGCACCACCACCATCAACCGGGTGTTTCATCCGGCCCGGGCTGTTGGGGCTTCGGTCGAACCGTGCTGCTGGTACTGCTTCCACGCGAACAGCACCAGGTTCCGCATGATCCGGTACGCCGAGCCCGGCTCCTCCGGGCTTCCCGGAGCGTACCCGTCCACGTCATACGACGAGTAGCCCACCAGGCCCGCCGTGATGTCCTCCCGGCTGAAGAACACCG
>CAZADC010000408.1:0-3575 GCA_964483755.1 uncultured Planctomycetaceae bacterium
GCGGCGACGTTCTGCAGCGCCCGCCCGGAATCGCCCGGCGTCGGGCGAACGTACCCGACCAGCACGGCCGTGTCGGGACAGCACGACGCCAGCGTCTCCACGGCCACCACGCTGTCCGTGACGAAGCGCTCCTTGCGAACGAGGTCGCGCGGCGGATAGCCCACGACGGACAGCTCGCCGAAGACCACGAGGTCCGCCCGCTCGGACGAGGCGTCGCGGATCATCCGCTCCATGCGGGCGGTGTTGCCGGCGATGTCGCCGACGATCGGATCGAACTGGGCAAGCGCAATTCTCATGGAGTCCTTACCGTAGCAGGCGCGATGCGGCATTTCATCTGGAAACGCCGCGCCGCCGGCGTACATTGAACCGGTCGGCCGACGCGGCAAGGCCGGCGTTTTCGGCAACCCTGCGAGGAGAACGACCATGCCGACCGCCGTCACGATACGCTGCGGAGACATCACCGCCGACGCGGAGCTGAACGATACGCCGACGGCGGGGGCGATCCGCAACGCCATGCCCATCGAATCGACCGTCGCGACCTGGGGCGAGGAGGTCTACTTCGAGCTGCCCGTGGACCTGCCGCTCGCCGACGACGCCCGCGCCGACGTCGGCGTAGGCGAGCTGGCGTACTGGCCGACGGGCCGGGCGATGTGCGTGTTCTTCGGCGCGACGCCCGCCAGCGGGCCGGACGGAAAGCCCCGTGCGGCCGGACCGGTCAACCCCGTCGGACACGTGCTCGGCGACCCGGCCGTCTTCGCCGACGCCCGCGACGGGCAGACGATCCTCGTCGAGGAGGCGTCCGCATGATCGTCCCTGACATGCTCGCCCAGGTCTACGCACAGGCCTTCGAGGCCGTCATGCTCGTCTGCTTCGGACTGAGCTGGCCGGTGGCGATCGTCAAGACCCTCCGCACCCGCCGCACCGAGGGCAAGAGCCTGATGTTCCTGACGCTGATCTTCATCGGGTACCTCGGCGGGATCGTCAGCAAGTTCTTCCGCGCGGCCGGGCCGGACCCGCTGGAGATGGTCACCGCCCTTTACGCCCTCAACGCCCTGTTCGTGGGCGTGGAAATCGTGCTGTACATGCGCTTCCGGCCGCGCCCGGAGGCTGTGGACGCGTCGAACCCGACACTCCCGTAAGGTTTCCGGGTTTCGTGCATCGAAAGGATTCGACATGCACGTCGTCGCAACGCTCGCCGCATCGTCCGCCGGGCCGGTGTGCCTTGCCCAGGCGACCCGCCCGCATGCGGTCGGCTTCGGGGCCGTCAACTACGTGGTGCTGGGCGCGTATCTCGCGGCCCTGGTCGTCATGGGCGTGTACTTCTCCCGCCGCGAGAACACTACGGACGACTACTTCCGCGCCGGGCGGCGCGTGCCCTGGTGGGCGGCGGGGCTGAGCATCTTCGGCGGCGGGCTCAGCGCGCTGACCTTCATGGCCGTGCCGGCGATGGCGTTCGACGGCGACTGGGCGTGGTACCTCATGTACCTCATGCCGCTGGCGATCATCCACGTCGTCACCCGCTGCTACATCCCCTTCTACCGCCGGCTGGACGTGACGAGCGCGTACGAGTACCTCGAGAAGCGCTTCAACCTGCCCGCCCGCCTGTTCGCCAGCGCCTATTACGTGCTGTTTCAGTTCGGGCGAATGGCGATCGTGCTGTATCTCCCGGCCGTGGCGTTGTCGACGGTGACGGGGATGAACCTGTACCTGTGCATCGTGCTGACGGGCCTGCTGGCGACGGCGTACACCGTCGCGGGCGGGATCGAGGCGGTCGTGTGGACCGACGTGCTGCAGGTGGTCGTCCTCGCCGGCGGGGCGGTGATCGTGCTGGCGACCGTCGCGGCCGACGTGCCGGGCGGACTGGCGGGCATCCTGGCGGCCGCGGGCGAGCGGGACAAGTTCCGCGTGTTCCGCTGGGTGGCGGACCCGACCGTGGCGGCCGCGTGGGTGATGATCGTCGGCAACCTCTTCGCCGCGGTCATGCCGAACACGGCCGACCAGTCGGTGGTCCAGCGGTACCTTGTGACGCGGGACGAGCGATCCGCCCGCCGGGCGGCGTGGACCAGCGCCCTGCTGGGGCTGCCGACCGGGGCGCTGTTCCTGCTGATCGGCACGTCGCTGTTCGTCTACTACCGCCTGCACAATCCCGGCGAGCTGCCCGCCGACCTGGACACGAACGCCATCCTTCCGCTGTTCGTCGTGCAGAAGCTGCCCGCCGGCGTGTCGGGGCTGGTCGTCGCGGGAATCTTCGCCGCGGCCATGTCCACGCTGGACAACGGGATGAATGCCGTCTCGGCGGCCGTCACGACCGACGCGTACCGCCGCTTCCGCCGCGGCGCGAGCGAGCGGGGCTGCCTGCGGTTCGCGCGCGGCGTGACCCTGACGGCCGGGGTCATCGCGACCGCCCTCGCGGCGTGGGTCGCCCGCGCCGAGATCGGCCCGGCGCTGGGCGCGTTCATGGGCGTGCTGAGCCTCTTCGGGGGGACCCTCGCCGGGCTGTTCGTGCTGGGCATCTTCACCCGCCGCGCGGACGGGACCGGCGCGCTGATCGGCGGGCTGGTCAGCGCCGCCGCGACGCTGTCGGTGCGGTTCGGGACGGACCTTCACGGCGTGCTCTACGCGGCCGTGGGATTGACGACGTGCGTTCTTGTCGGCCACGTCGTCGGCCTGCTTCGCCCCGGCCGGAAGGACATCCACGGCCTGACGATCCACACCCTCCCGCCGGAGCGCGACGCCCCGCCGCAACCGGCGGAAGACCCCGACGCCGGCCCTCAGTCGGTCGGCCAATGAGGCGTGGTGAGAACATGTTTCCCAAGGGAAACATGGCACCGGGGGCGAGCATCTCCGACGCCCCCTGACGCGCGGAGAGCCAGACAGAAGGCGATTGATCGGTGCCATGCTTCCTTCAGGAAGCATGCTCCAATGTTGATCGCTCTCCGTCGGGCACTTTGACCGTCTCCGGAGGTTCCCATTGCGGACCGTGGCCGCGGCAGCGATGAAGTCGGCGGCAACGCACACAGGAATGAACATGTTTCCCAAGGGAAACATGGCACCGGCCCCCAGCCATGTGAATCGATCGTCCAGCGACGATCACTCATGGCGCGCCGTGCCCCCCACTCGGCGTCGGCGGCGATGATGTCTACTCTTCCGCCTCTTCGGCTTCCTCTTCCGCGTCTTGTTCGGGTTTTTCCGGCGGGGCGGGGGCGACGGCGGCGAGGACGGCGTCGCGGATTTCCTCGGCGAGATCGGGGTTCTCGGCCAGGAAGGTCTTGGCGTTCTCGCGGCCCTGTCCGAGGCGGACGTCGCCGTAGCTGTACCACGCGCCCTGCTTGGCGACGATGTCGTGGTCGACGGCGAGGTCGACCAGGTCGCCCTCGGCGCTCACGCCGTGGTCGAACATGATGTCGAACTCGGCGCGTTTGAACGGCGGGGCGACCTTGTTCTTGACCACGCGGGCCCGCGTGCGGTTGCCGACCGCCTGGTCGCCCTCCTTGATGGTCCCCACGCGGCGGATGTCGATGCGGACGGAGCTGTAGAACTTCAGCGCCTGCCCGCCGGTGGTCGTCTCGGGGTTG